>JAPYSD010000606.1 GCA_029936705.1 Croceicoccus sp.
TTTCGGGACCGATCGCCGATCCCATCGCCGACGCGCTGGCCCTGGCGCTGCCCGACACGGCGCCGAACAGCATCGAGGACAGGATCGTCACCTGCCCCAACCCGCCCGGCGCGGAGCCGAGCGTGGATTCCGACAGGTTGACGAGCCGCCGGGCGATGCCGGCCTGCGTCATCAGCTCGCCCGCCAGGATGAACAACGGGATCGCCATCAGCGTGAAGATGTTGACGCCCGCCGACATGCGCTGGACCGCCACCACCAGCGGAATGTCCAGCGCCAGCAGGATCGCGGTGGCCGACAGGAACAGCGAGATCGCAACCGGCACGCCCAGGTAAAGCATGACCGCCAGCAGCAGCAGGAGGCACAGGATCAGGGTCACGCGCTGCCCGCACTTCCGGCGATTTCCTCGCCATGGATCAGTTTCGCCGCGGCGAACACGGCCATCAGCGCGCCCGACATCGGTATGACGAGATAGACCATGCCCCGCGTCAGCGGCAGCGTGGGCACGGCATTGTCCCAGGTCGCGGCAACCAGCTGGCCGCCCAGCATCAGGATCAGCAGGCCGGCCACGACGATGAGCAGGTTCGCGGCCTGGATGGCGCGCTGCCGCCACGGCAGCGGCAGGCTGACGACCCCCTCGACGATGCGGATATGAAACCCCTCGGCGATGCCCGAAGCGGTGCCCAGGAACGTCATCCAGATCATCAGAAGAAGCGCCGTCTGTTCCGCCCAGGCGGGGCTGTTGCCCAGCACGTAGCGCGAAAAGACCTGCCAGGTCAGGATGGTCACCATCAGTGCCAGCGACAGCGCGGACGCCCATAGCAGGCCCCGGCTGACGATGCGGCCCAGCCGGTCAAGCATCGCCCTGCTCCATCCCGCGAATATCATCGACCAAGCGGCGCAGGACCGGCGTGTCGGCAAAGGCGTTCCATACCGGCTGCATCCGGTCGCTGAACGCGGCGCGGTCGACATCCTCGACGATGTCCACCCCGGCGTCGGTCACGATCCGGCGCGCCTCTATGACCTGGCGGTCCCAGATCTCGCGCATGAAAGGGACGGACGCCTGCGCCGCGGATCGCACCGCCTGCTGCTCGCCTGGCGACAGTCTGTCCCAGCTGCGTTTCGACATGGCGAGAATCTCGGGCGCCATGACGTGCCGGGTCAGGCTGTAGACCGGCGCAACCTCGAAATGGCGCGAGCTTTCGTAGGAGGGGAAATTGTTCTCCGCCCCGTCGATGACGCCCTGCACCATGCCCTGGTACACTTCGCCATAGGCCATCGGCGTGGCATTGCCGCCCATCGCCTCGATCATGGCGACGAACAGGTCGGATGTCTGCACCCTGATCTTCAGCCCCGCCATGTCTGCCGGTTCGCGGATCCGACGATCGACCGTATAGATCGATCGCGCCCCGCTTTCATAGAACGCCAGCCCGATCAGCCCGTGCCGTTCCAATGATGCCAGGATCTGCCGCCCCGGATCGCCGTCCATCGCGGCGCGCATATGCGCGATCGACCGGAACAGGAAAGGCAGCGAGGGGACCAGCGTCTCGGGGATGAGCACGTTGAGCGGGGCGGAGTTGATGCGCACGAAATCGATCCCGCCCAGCTGCGCCAGTTCCAGCGTGTCGTTCTGGCTGCCCAGCTGCTCGGACGGATAGACATCGACCTTCAGACTACCGCCGGTCAGGTTCGCCAGCTCATTCGCGAAGAAGCGCAGCGCCGCGACGGTGGGGTAGCTTTCCGGCTGGCTGTCCGCCGCCATCAGCGCACGGTCATGCAGACCGCACCCGGCAAGCGAGGCAGTCAGCCCGAACGCACCCGCCGACAGCATGGCGCCGCGTCGGTTCAGGCGCAGCACGCCGCCGCCCCATGCCCCGTCGCCGCGACAATGCGCCAGCGCGCCGGGTACCGCCCGACCGGATTATCGGCCACCGGGAACGTCACCGCAGGGTCTGAAGCTTGCCGTTGATGGCCGCGATCTCGGCCGCGGTCGGGGTCCAGCCGGACGTGATCGGGCCGCCCTTGCCGAACATGGCCTGGACGACGCCGTCGGTGCCCGCCTGCTGCCACACGGCGCGCAGCGTTTCCGCCTGCGGATC
>JAPYSD010000055.1 GCA_029936705.1 Croceicoccus sp.
GGGGTGGCGTTTTTCACCTTTCTGGCCATAACGCCGATGCTGGCCGCGACCGTCATGATCTATGGCCTGGTCGGCGATGCCGATACGGTGCAGAACCAGATGATGAAGCTGGCCGACGTGCTGCCCGCCGATGCCTCTGCCATGATCGAGCGGCAGATGATGGCCGCCGTCAACACCAGTTCGGGCGTCACCGGCGTCGCGCTGGCCATCGCGCTGTTCTTCGCGCTTTACGGCGCGACGCGTGCGGTGAACGGCTTTGTCGTGGCGCTGAACGTCATCAACGAAGAGCGCGAGAGCCGCAACTTCATCAAGCTGACCCTGCGCGGGCTGGGGCTGACGCTGGCCGCGATCGGCATCGCGCTGACCGGCGTCATCAGCGGCGGCGTGTTCGCGTGGCTGCAGCGCTATTCCGAAACGCTGTTCGGTCCGGCGGCGGAGCTTGGCATCAAGGTCCTGGCGTGGGTCGCGGCGATCGCGCTGGGCAGCGCGGGCTTTGCCATCATGATGCGCTATGGCCCGGATCGCAATCCGGCGCGCTGGCGCTGGCTTGCCCCCGGCGCCCTGTGCGCGACGCTGGTATGGCTGCTGATCTCGTTCGGCTTTTCGATCTATGTCGCCTATGTCAGCGATTACAACGCCACCTATGGCTCGCTGTCTGCGATTGTTGTGTTCCTGATGTGGCTGTTCCTGTCGTCCTATGGCGTGATGCTGGGCGCGCTGCTGAACGCCGAGATCGAGCGCCAGGTGCAGTGCGACACCACGGTCGGACCGGAAAAGCCGATGGGCCAGCGCGGCGCCACGCTTGCCGACCTGGAAGAAGGCAGGCTCTCCATCGACCAGTGGCTGGAAAAATCGCAGCAGCGCGCGGTCGCCCGCCGGGTCAAGAAGGGGAAGAAGGACAAGACCGCCAGTACCGCGTGATAATTCGTTGGGCCGCGCGCCACCTGCTGCTATGGGCGCGCGATGCTTACGATCGACGGAATTACCGTCCGGCTTGGCGGCCGGCCCATCCTTGAACGCGCCAGCGCATCGATACCGCAGGGCGCGCGTGTCGGGCTGATCGGCCGCAACGGCGCGGGCAAGTCCACGCTGATGAAGGCGATCATCGGCGAGATCGAGCCCGACGACGGCGAGATCGCCAAGCCCAACCGCGCCCGCATCGGCTATATCGCGCAGGAAGCGCCCAGCGGACAGACCACGCCGGAAGAGGCGGTGCTGGCCGCCGACACCGAACGGGCGCGCCTGATGGAGGAAGCGGAGACCTGCACCGATCCCGACCGCCTGGGCGACGTGCACGACCGGCTGCTCGCCATCGACGCATACAGCGCACCCGCCCGCGCGGCCAAGATCCTCAGCGGTCTGGGCTTCGACGAGGAAATGCAGAAGCGTCCGCTCGACAGCTTTTCGGGCGGGTGGAAGATGCGCGTCGCGCTTGGCGCGCTGCTGTTTTCCGAACCTGACGTGCTGCTGCTGGACGAACCGTCGAACCATCTCGACCTCGAGGCGACCCTGTGGCTCGAGAATTTCCTCAAGGTCTATCCCGCGACGCTGCTGGTGATCAGCCACGAACGCGACCTGCTGAACAAGGTGGTCGACCACATCCTGCACCTGCAGGGCGGGGCGCTGACGCTCTATTCCGGCGGCTATGACGCGTTCGAGAAGCAGCGCGCCGAATGCGCCGCGCAAATCGCCGCGGCGAAGGCCAGCCAGGACGCGCAGCGCGCGCGGCTTGCCGATTACGTCGCGCGCAATTCGGCCCGCGCCTCCACCGCGAAGCAGGCGCAGTCGCGCGCCAAGATGCTGGCCAAGATGCAGCCCATCGCCGCGCTGATGGAGGACCCGTCGCTCAGCTTCGATTTCCCGTCGCCCGACGAATTGCGATCGCCGATGATCACGCTGGACCACGCGGCGGTAGGGTACGAGGAAGACAAGCCGATCCTGCGCCGCCTGGGGCTGCGTATCGATGCGGACGACCGGATCGCGCTGCTGGGCCGCAACGGCAACGGCAAGACCACGTTCGCCCGTCTGCTGGCCTCGCAATTGCAGCCGCAGGAAGGCGCGATGAACGCATCGGGCAAGATGAAGGCGGGCTATTTCACCCAGTACCAGGTGGAGGAATTGCCCAGCGACGCCACCCCGCTGGAACTGATGACCCGCGCTATGGAGGGCAAGACCCCCGCCGCCGTGCGCGCGCAGCTGGGGCGCTTCGGCTTTTCGGGCAACCGCGCGACCGCGCTGGTCGAGACGCTGTCGGGCGGCGAGCGTGCCCGGCTGGCGCTGGCGCTCATCACCCGCGACGCGCCGCATCTCCTCATCCTAGACGAGCCGACCAACCACCTTGACGTCGACGCGCGCGAGGCGCTGATCCAGGCGCTGAACGATTATTCGGGCGCGGTCATCCTGATCAGCCACGACCGGCACATGGTCGAACTGACCGCCGACCGGCTCGTGCTGGTGGATGACGGCACGGCCCGGGAATATGCCGGCAGCATGGACGACTACATCGATTTCGTGCTGGGCCGGAACCAGCCGAAGGAAAAGAAGGCCGCACCCGCCAAACCCGCCGCGAACTCGTCCAAGTCACGCGCGCAGGCCCGCTTCGTGAAGTCCGAGCTTTCGCGGGTCGAGAAGGCTATGGCCAGGCTGCAGGCCCGCATCAGCGAGATCGACCGCGCGATGTACGAACCCGGCAATGCCGCGCCCGAATGGGCCGACCGCACCATGGGCGACCTGCTGGAACACCGCGCCCGCTTCGCCGCCGAACTGGAAGGCGTGGAGGCCGAGTGGCTGGAACTGGGCGAACGGCTTGAGGACGCCGAGGCGGCCTAGCCTATTCGCCCTCCAGCGCGGCGATCTCCGCGTCTATCCCCAGCTCGGCCAGGTCGCGTGCGATCTCGTCCCGGTAGATCGCGTTCATCACGATGACCAGGTCGGGGCGGACTTCGGTCAGCCCCTTGGGTCCGACGATCGCATGGCCGGTGCCGGGCATCGCGTGCCCCTGCCGGTTCGGGTTGATGTCGACCACCGCCGCGATCTGGTCGGGGCGGGGCAGGGCGGCCAGGAACGACACCGCCTTCGACCCGCTGCCCCAGATCGCGACCTTGTGGCCTGCTTGTGCCGCCTGTGCGATGCGCGCGGCCCAGCCATCCTGCTTCGCGGCCACGCGTTCGGCCAGCGTCGCGGCCAGGCGCGCGACTTCGGCGCGGTCCTCCGCCGTGTCGATCGGCGCAGCGTCACCGACCGTGGCCTCGATCGTCAGGTACTGGTCGTCGTACTGGTGCAGCACGCGCAGCGGCGCGAAGCCCGCCTTTTCGAATAGGCGCACCAGCGAACCGGCAGTGAAATACGAGCAGTGCTCGTAATAGATGTCCTCATAAGCCGCATCGCGCAGGATCCGCAGCGCATTGGGGATCTGGAAGAACACCAGCGGGCGGCTACCCTCGACGATGCCGGTGCGCACGACGCGCAGGAAATCCAGCGTGGGCACGATATGCTCAAGCGTCATCTTGCAGATGATCGCGTCGAAATGCTGCTTCGCCAGCTCGGGCGAGAAGAACTCGGGCACCAGCGTCACGCGCTCGGCCCCCTCGATCCCCACGATCCGCTGGGGATGCGCGCTGGGGTCGATGCCGGTGCAGCGGTTTTCGCCCAGCTGCGACAACAGCAGCAGGAATTCGCCCTTGCCGCAGCCGATTTCCAGCACCTCGCGCCCGTGCAAATCGTGCCGCTCGATCAGCTCGCTCGCCAGCGCCTTGTGAAAGCTGGAGAAGGTGGGCGAGAAGCCCTGCGTTTCCTCGTAGCGTTCGGAATATTCACTGGCGCCCTGCCGGATCGCGGCATTGAAGATGAAGCCGCAATCCTCGCAATGCGCTAGGCGGATGTCGCCGCGCTCCACCTTCGACGCGGCATCGGCATCGTCGAACAGCAGGCATGAGCTGACCGGCACGTCGTCCTGCGCATAGATCTGCGCCAGCGCCCCGCCGCCGCAGGACGGGCAGGCCGTCAGCAGGGCGGGAGCGTCGGTGCGCGAGGGCGGCGCAAGCGTGGCGGCTATGTTCACGCGGCCACTTTCTGCGCGACGGGGAAGAAATCGGCATCGGCGGTGCCGGTCGCCACGCGGTGCTTCATGTGCGCGATGCGGTTGTAACGCTCACCCTCGAACTCCGCGAGCGCCAGGCCGAAATCGGCATAGGCTTCCAGCAACTGTTCCACCCCCTGGCGGCAGGTCCATTGCGGCTGATAGGCAGGCAGGACCTTGCGGATCAGATCGCAGTTCACGCGGTAGTTGCGCTTGTCCGCTTCCGCCCCGGCGGCGAAGCCCAGCGTCGATCCCGGCACCATCTGGTGCACGATCTCGGCAATGTCCCTGATGCGATAGTTCTCGTCCGTCATGCCGACATTGAACGCGGCATTGTGCACCGCCTCGCGCGGGGCTTCTACCGCGGCGACATAGGCGGCGGCGATGTCCGCGACATGCACGATCGGGCGCCACGCGGTGCCGTCGCTCTTCAGGTGAACCTCGCCGGTGGTATAGGCCCAGGCCGACAGGTTGTTCACCACCAGGTCGAACCGGATGCGCGGCGACAGGCCATAGGCGGTGCTGGCGCGCAGGAAGGTGGGCGAGAACGCCTCGTCCGCCATCGGCGCGACCAGGCGCTCGACCTCTGCCTTGGACACGCCATAGGGCGTGACTGGGTTGAAGGCCGCGCCTTCGGCGATGTAGTCGTTGCCCGACGCGCCATAGTTCGAGCAGGACGAGGCGAACAGGAACCGCGCCACGCCCGCTTCCTTCGCCTTGCGCGCAAGCTCGACGGAAGCGGTGCAGTTGATGTCCGTCGTCAGCCCAGGCCGGTAATCGCCCAGCGGATCGTTCGACAGCCCCGCCAGGTGGATCACCGCGTCGAAACCGCGCAGCGCGTCGACCGCGTCGCCACGCGCCACGAAGTCGCGGATGTCATGGCCCAGCAGCGGCAGTTCGACCGGCGCGCTTCCGAAATTGCAGTCCCCGAAAAGATCGGAGTCCAGTCCGCTCAGCTCATGCCCCCGCTGCTGCAGCAGCGGAACGAGGACCGATCCGATGTACCCGAGATGCCCCGTGACCAAGATCTTCATCGTTTTCGTCCTTCCAGATTTTCCACGGGGCCGCGCCCGAATGCCACGCATCGTTCAAGATCTGCTTCTCGCGCATGGTATCCATGCACTGCCAGAACCCTTCATGCCGATAGGCCATCAGCTGGCCGTCCTGCGCCAGCCGGACGAGAGGGTCCTGTTCGAACATCATCTCGTCGCTGGTGATATATTCCATCACTTCCGGCTCCAGCACGAAGAAGGCGCCGTTGATCCAGCCTTCGCCGATCTGCGGTTTCTCGGTGAAGCTGGTGATCTTGTCGCCCGACAGCTCGAGATGGCCATAGCGGGCAGGGGGGCGCACCGCGGTCAGCGTGGCCAGCTTGCCGTGCGAACGGTGAAAGTCGAGCAGCTTGGCGATGTCGATGTCCGCCACGCCGTCGCCCCAGGTGATCAGTGCGGTTTCGTCCCCCAGATAGGGCGCGAGGCGGCGGATGCGGCCGCCGGTCCCGGCGTTCATGCCCGTCTCGATCAGGTCGACCGACCAGTCGGGAACCTGCGGCAGCGTATGGCTGGCGACCGTGCCCGACCGGGTGGCGACATTGATCGACCCCGACTGGTTGTGCAGGTCGCGGAACCAGCGCTTGATGTATTCGCCCTTGTACCCCAGCGCGATGCTGAATTCGGACAGGCCGTAATGGGCATAGATCTGCATGATGTGCCACAGGATCGGCATGCCCCCGATCTCGACCATCGGCTTGGGCCGGATGTCGGTCTCTTCCGAAAGGCGGGAACCCAGCCCGCCTGCAAGGATCCCTACCTTCATCACGCCGCTCCCATCTTTTCTTCGGAGCAGGCCGCTTCGCCCGCTTTCCGGTTGACCGACGCGCCCGCCGTCTGCTGCTGCGGCGCGCGGGTGACCAGCGCGCGCATCGACCGCGCCATTTTGGGCGAGACCAGGCTGGCCATTTCCAGCACGTAGCGGCCCATCTGCTTGGGTTCGGCCGACCGCTTCAGCACTGCCTTGCGCAGCGTCCACGGGTCGGCGACATCGCGGTGCTGGCCGCAGATCTTCATCAGGTGGACCAGCAGCTGGATATGTTCCGCCGCAGCAAGCCGGTTGCTTGCGCCGCCCTGCCACATCGCGCGCTCCAGCTTGTCCTCGATCGCGAGCGAGCGATTGTCGTGGTCGCGGTTCCACAAGATCGCGTCCTCGACCCGCTTCCACCGGCCGCGCAGCGCCAGCTCGGCCAGCAGCGCCTGGTCCGATCCGTAATAGGACGGGTGCAGGTCGGTCTTTGCCAGGGCCGAGCGGCGCATAACGCCGAAGATCGGAAAGCACATCCGGCCGAACAGGCCGATGATCCGCTCGAAACGCTCGGCCGCGTCGTCGTCGTCGATGTCGGGGGTATCCCAGCCGCCCGTGGGCAGGCGGCGGCCCTTGGTGTCGACGCTGACCGACTTGCCAAAGGCGATCGCAAGGCCCGGATCGGCATCCAGCGCCGCGACGCAATCGCTCAGATAGTTCTTGCTGAGCAAATCGTCATGCGCGCACCATTTCAGATATTCGCCTTCGGAAAGGTCATAGCCGAGGTTGTAGTTGCGCGAAGCGCCCAGGTTGCGGGCATTGCGCACATAGGTGATGCGGTCGTCGGTGGCCGCCAGCGAGCGGACGATCTCTTCCGTTCCGTCGGTAGAAGCATTGTCGGTGACGATCAGCCGGAAATCGGCGTAATCCTGCTCACGAATGGAATTGATGGCTTCTTCGACGAAATTCTCGCCGTTATAGACTGGCATTGCCAGTACCAAACGGCACTTCACGCTCTTCATACTGCCCCCGTTCCAGCCTGTGCCCCCAGGCTTCGACCTTCAGGAACAGCAATCGGGCGGGTGTTTCAATGGCGCATCAGGGGGGCCGGATTTAACTCGAAACGATGCAATCCCGGTTCATCGCCGAATCCACGGAAATTCCGGCGAACCGATCCCGCCTTGCAGGTGCGAAAGGGGGAGGGGGAAAATCTTACCGAAAAGTTAACGCAAACGCGCGGGTACCCTGCATAAATTGCCGCATCCCGCATGCGCGAAGACCGCTTTCGGATCGCGCTTGTCGGTTGTTGAGGTCATAAGCCGACGGGCTACCCCTTTCGGTTAGGCGCGAAAATCGACCGGCGTGCCGCGCTAACCGGAACTGTCACACAGCAGGACAGTTAGGCGCCGCCCGATCGCATCGTGACAGGCATGGATCGCTTATCCGGTTGCCAATCCGGCGACTCAGCCCGCGCTCAACGCCAGGTGAATCTCGGTGAAGTCGCTGCGGATCTGTTCGAGCCTGGCGGCGTCGAACTGGACCGCACAGGTCAGGATGGACGCGCGCGCCCGGCCATACAGGTCGCGCATCGCCTGCACGACGGGATCGTCGCCCGACAGGCCCATCTCAAGCGCCAACAGGCTGGATACGGCGCGCGACAGCGATCGGCTGCGCAGGGCGCGGTCCTCGATCGTATCGGCATGGATCGCGGTGCCCAACGCGCCGGTCAGCTGTTCGAAACAGATCGAGACGAGCTCCTGCTGGCTTGCCCCGTGGACGCGCGCGTCGAACTCGACCTGCCGATAGGCCTCCGCCGGATAGACCCTGCCGGACAGCATCAGCCCTTGTCCGCGTTCCAAGCGGCGATCTGGTTTTCCAGGAAGCTGAGCGTGGACTGGTAGCCCATGATCCGGCTGTCCGACACGGCAAAGCGCGCGGCCAGGCGGGCACGGGTTTCCTCCTGGTCCTCGGCCAAAATGGCCTGGTCCTTGCCTAGCTGTGCAAGCTCCTCGGTAAAGCGCGACAGCGATCCGCCCAGGCTGCCCGGACGGCCGACCGAACCGACGCTGCGCGACAGCGAATCGAAGGTGGCATAGACGCCGGTCACGCCGGTTGTGAACATCGCGGCGACGCCCTCGGGGTCGCGCTTCAGCGTGTCGGCCAGTCGGTCGGTATCCAGCTCGAACGTGCCATAGCGCGTGATCTTCAAGCCAAGGTCGGACAGGGTCCGCGGCTCCCCATCGGCGGCGCCGGGCATCACGACCCTGCTGGCCAGTGCAGAGAACGACTGCCGCAGCGCGCGCGCGCCGCTGTCGCGCGCAAGGTCGCCGCCCAGCGGATTGGTCGCGGCGTTCAGGACGCCCGCAATCTCGTTCAGCACGCCGGTCAGGTCCTGCATCGCGCCGGTGATCGCGCTGCCAGGATCGGCAAAGCGCACCTTTGTCGGCGCGCCCGCATTGGTGCCCGACAGCGTCAGCACGACCCCCGGAATGGCATCGGTCAGCGTGTTGGACGGCGCCGTCCGCGCCAGCCCGTCGATCTTGAGCCGCGCGTCCTGCGCATCCTGCAGCAGCGTGCCGCTGGCCGCGCCCGGCTGCCATGCCAGTGCCGCCAGCCCCGGATCGGCGGCATCCTCCGCCACGTTCAGTACGAAGCCGCTGGCGGTGCCGTCCGGCCCCTTGATCACCAGCCGCGCGCCATCCACCGTGTCCGAGACATAGGCCGTCAGCCCCGCGCCCGACGCGGTGATCGCCTGCGCCGTCTGCGCCAGTGTGGCCCCCGCCGGGATCGCGATGTCGACGGCGGGCTTCGTGCCCTCGGCAAAGCTGCCCGCGGCGACCGTTCCGAAGCGCACGGTGATCGTCCCCGAACCAACGACAGCGCTGCGCGAGGCAAAGGACCCGCTGGCCAGCATCTGCCCGCGGGCAAGCTGCTCGACCTCCAGCGAAAACGTACCGGCGGGGCGGCTCGTGCCCGACAGGGCGGTGCCGGCGACGCCCGCATCGTCCACGCTGGGCTGCGCCGAAAGATCGCCCATGCGCACCCGGTCGCCCAGCGAGGACGCGAGGCTCAGCATCATGCTCTTGATCTCGGACGCGGCGGAAATCTGCGCTTCAAGCCGTTCGGATTTCGCGGCCAGCCGGTCGATGCGCGTTGCATATTGCGCCGCCGCCAGGTCGGTGGCGAGCTTCGCCATGTCGATCCCGCTGCCCGCGCCAAGCGCGGTGATGATGCTGCTGGTGGCGGATGTGGCGCTGGTCGTGGTCATACTGGCTTTAACGGACGATCGCGGCCGGGATTAAGGCCGCTTCGCCGATGGCCGTCCATCCGCATCGAAATGCAGCGACACCGGCAGGTCGACTTGCGGCGCGCGCGGCGTCTCGCCCCGCTTCAGCGCAAAGACGAACGCCAGCAGCGAGGCAACGGCGGCGTAAAGCTCGTGCCGGATCACCTGACGTTCCTGCGTGGTGAAATAGACCGCGCGCGCCAGCAGCGGATATTCCAGCACCGGCACGCCATATTCCGCCGCCAGGTCACGCATCGCCAGCGCCTTGTCGTCGCGACCTTTGGCCAGCAGCAGCGGCGCATGCGCCTTGGCCGGATCATAGCAGAGCGCGACCGAGAAATGGGTGGGATTGGCGATCACGAACTGCGCCTCGCGCATGGCGGGGGCCAGGGCGCCTGCCGCCAGCTTTCTCTGCCGGTCGCGCATCGCGGCCTTCTGCTCGGGTGAGCCGTCGGATTCCTTGTGCTCGTCACGGATTTCCTGAAGGCTCATCATCAGGCGCTTGTTTCTGCGGAACATTTGCACCGGCAGGTCGACCAGCGCGATCACCAGCAGCCCCGCGCCCAGCGCGAACACCAAAGAGATCAGCGCATCCCACGCAAAGCCCAGCTGCTGCATCAGCTCGCCCCGGCCCAGCGAGGCGAAACCCTGGTAATGGCTTTGCCCCCAGGCCCAGGCGATGGCCATCAGCAGCGCGACCTTGGCAAGGCCCTTCGCCATCTCGATCAGACCGTTGGGTCCGAACATGCGCTTCAGCCCCGCCAGCGGGTTCAGGCGCGATCCCTTGAAGGCCAGATTCTTCGCCACCCAGATGCCGGTGCCGAAGCCCAGCTGCGACGCGATCGACGACGCCATGACCACCAGCCCCAGCACGCAGACGGGCGGCAGCAGCGCGATCAGCAGCGCCATCATCGCGCCGCCCGGATCGAATTGCTGCAGATCGGCGCGGTTCCACGACAGGCCCAGCCGTAGCGCGGCCGACAGGCTGTCCAGCATCCAGCCGCCCGCCCACATCAGCCAAGCGCCGCCCACCAGCATGGCCGCCGCCGTCGCCAGCTCCTTCGAGCGCAGCACGTCGCCGTTCTGCGCAGCCTCGCGCTTGCGCTTGTCGGTGGGGGCGAAGGTCTTTTCGCCCGCGGTCTGCTCCCCGCTCATGGCGTGATAAGCCCTTCGGCCGCCAGCACGGCGGTGGTGGACAAATCGGCCAGCTGTTCGTGCAGCACCGGCAGGCTGGCGATCAGCGCGGCCAGCCCGGCCAGCACGCCCAGCGGCAGGCCCAGCGCGAACAGGTTGAGCGAAGGCGCCGACCGGCTGAGCACGCCCGTAACCACCTGCGCCATCAGCAGCACGAAAGTGACGGGCAGCGCGATCATGACCGCACTGACGAACATGGTGGAGCCGAAGCCCAGCACCATCCCTGACCGCTCCGGCCCGAACCACGGCGCCCCCGGCGGAAACGCGCCATAGCTTTGGACCAGCAACCGGATCCAGTGCAGATGCGCGCCCAGCGCCAGGAATATCAGCGTCATCACCACGGTGAAATATTGACCCAGCGCAGGCGACTGCGCCCCGCTGCCGGGATCGACGGCAGTGGCCATCGACATGCCCATCGTGCCCGAGATCATTTCCGCTGCGATCACCGGCGCGGCAAAGGCCATCTGCAGCATGAAACCCATGGCCAGCCCGATGAACACCTCGCCCGCAACGATCACCATGCCGCCCACCGACAGCATGTCGGCAGGGGCCTGGATCGCGGGAAACCATGCGCACAGGAATATCGCGACCGAGCCGCCCGCGATCACGCGGACCTGCGCGGGCACGCTGCTCGCGCCGAACAGAGGGGCGGCGGCCATCGCGGCGCCGATGCGGGTCATGACGAAGATCCAGCGCCAGAATTCGGCCTCGATCCCGCCAAGGCCGAAATCCATCTGGATCACCGGGACACCTGCGCGATCTCGGTAAAGATCTCCTGCGCGAATTCGACCACCAGCCCCATCATCGCGCCGCCCAGCAGCACCAGCACCAGCGCGGTGATCGCCAGCTTGGGCACGAAGGTCAGCGTCTGTTCGTTCACCGATGTCGCCGCCTGGATCAGCCCGATCAGCAGGCCCACCGCCAGCGATGCGATCAGCACGGGCGCGGCAACCAGTGCAGTGATCCAGAGCATCCGGTCCGCTAGCGCCAGCAGGGGCATGACTTCGCTTTCCATCACGCGGCGCCCCCTATGCGAAGCTCTGGGCGAGCGAGCCCATCAGCATCGCCCAGCCATCGACCAACACGAACAGCAGCAGCTTGAACGGCAGCGACACGATTACCGGGCTCATCATCATCATGCCGAGGCTCATCAGCACCGACGACACGACGAGGTCGATGACCAGGAACGGCAGGAACAGCAT
>JAPYSD010000607.1 GCA_029936705.1 Croceicoccus sp.
GTCGAGGAGGGCTCCGGCTGATGCCGGGGTCCCGTCCCCCGCTTCTACCCTCGCCATAACTGCCAGGACAGTGACCATGCCAACGACCAAACGCCGGGCGGCGCAGCGCCGTGCGCTGCGCTGGGCGCAGTGCGATATCTGCGCAGGGTGCGGCGCATTCCTGCCAGGCGGAAGGCGGCTGCCTCGCCATCACCCGGACTCTCCCACCTTCGATCACGTAATCGCGCGGAGCGAAGGGGGAGGGCGCACGCTCGCCAATGGGCTTCTGAAACACCAGCGGTGCAACCAGCAGCGCGGGCATAAACCGCCGACAGGCTGCGACCTGCTCTGGCTCGATCTCGTGCAGGGCCGGCTCGCAGGCCGGCCAAGGAGCTTCAAGGCGACGTTTTCTGGTGGAGTGCCCAATCCAGAACTGGCCCGCCAGCGCTAGCGCTGACTGTAATTCCAATGCGCAACCAACTCGCCCGCCTTCTTGCGGGCATTTTCATCATTGAAAGAAAGATCCCATGATTGCATTCAACCGTCCCCGCCCGGTGGGCAGCACCTCCCGCTTCGACCTGCACAGACAGAGCGCAAAGAGCATCGTCGCCGCCTCTTTTGCCTATGCCCGCGACGACGCGCGCTACGAGGCCTATTGTAGCGACCTCGGCGAAGCGGCGGCATACCGACTGCGCTGGCCCTTCTGGCGGATCGTGGCAGGCTCATGGGTCGTGGCCCGCTTTCCCGGATGCCAGGACAGGCCGGTGGTCGAGGCGTTCGAGACACGGATTCAGCCGGAATGCGACGAGACCGATATCGTCGACGAACTCTTCGAGGCCCTGACGGCCGAAGCCCCCGACCCGGATCACACCGCCCAGCTGGTCACATGGGGCGCTCCGCATGACGATGTCCTCTCGCTGCGGCGCGTGGCGCAAATGCAGGGCCGGATCCTGCCGCCGCAATTGCGATCCGCCGAAAGCGCAGCGGCGCATCGGATCAGGCTGAGCGAGCTAACATGCGATGGACGCGAACAGCTGCATCTGGCCGAATATGTCCGGGGACTGGAACTGAGGGGTATCCCGGTTCCCGGGCACTATCTCCCCCATCTGGTCAGGGAGGAGGCATGGGCGAAGATCGCAGAACATTGCGCGGCCAATGCCATGCTCACCGCGATCTGCGCGGCGCGGCATTTCGCGAGCGAGGGCATCGGGCAGGCAGCCGCAGCCTGCACCGATGGCATCGTCGAGGCATTCTGCAAGCAGTCGCCGACGGACTACGTCCGCACCTTGTCGAACTGGCACCGCAGATACCGATACGATCGCCTCTTCGGCGAGCCGGGTTATGAGTGAGCACTGGACTGCATATACATGCTTAAGGGAACCCGGCGCATGACCAGACCTCAAAACGGCTGCGGTCGTGGCAGCGGAGGCGATCGCTATCCGCCGATCAGCAAGGACGAAGCCGACGCAGGCGCCCGGGCGATCGTCAGGCTCTTTGCCTTGTGGGAATTGACGGATGCCGAGGCTCAGGCGCTCATGGGTGGTCTCGGCAGCGAGCGCTGGCAGCGCTGGAAACAGGGCAGGGCAGGGGTAATCGAGCGCGAATGCGCGCTCCGCCTTTCGTTGCTGCTCGGCGTTCATGTCGGGTTGAAAACACTCTTCAGCAATCCGGCAGGCGTGCGTGCCTGGATCAGAACGCCCCGGCGCGACCTTGGCGGCGAAGCGCCGCTATCGGTAATGATGGCGCGTTCGATCACGGGCCTTGAACAGGTGCGCTATTTGCTGGCCGCGCTTGGCCAATGAGGATCAGATGCCCTTGATTGCGGTACAAACGCAGCGCCACTGCACGGAAGGCGCCTCCGCGAAATTCAGAGAAGACCAAAATGAAAACTGAAATCATCGACCGCCTCGCGGTCCGGTGGGGTGACTGCCATACTGGTGAACTCGCCCTCGATCGCAATGGCGGCATCAATTTCACTTACGCTGAAAGTTGGCTTCGTGATCCGCAAGCGCTGCCGCTTTCCTGTGGGCTCCCCTTGCAATCCGAAACGTTCGCAGACCGCGCCTGCAAACCGTTCTTCGAGAACCTTCTGCCCGAAGAATGGC
>JAPYSD010000608.1 GCA_029936705.1 Croceicoccus sp.
TCTATCAGCTTGGCTGGCGCACGGCGGTCCTCGTCGGCGGCGCGCTGGCGCTGGTGATCGCGGACCGGACGGACTGGCCCACGGTCTACGCGATCATGGGCGGCATCATGCTGGCGATCGCAGCCGCGGCCATGTTCGCGCCCGAGGCGGAGCAGACCGTGGCCTCCATCGCGGCGGACGACGAGATGCTGCGCGAATTGCGGGACGCGGGGCAATTGCACCCGCGGGTGCGCGGCTGGGCGCTGTCCATCGTGGGCGTGCTGTGGGGCTGGGCGCTGATCACGGTTGGCGTCTTCATGTATCGCTCGCTCAGTTCCGATCCCGAGGCGCGGCCCGATTCGGTCGAGTTCATTACCGGCATGGGCCCGGTCATCGTGATCGCGACGGTGGTCGTGCCCGTCATCATCGCCGCGGTACTGGAAAACTGGCGGTCCAAGGGGCGCTATACGCTCAGCGCGCCCGCGGCCAAGAGCGGGGCTTGGGACGGGTTCGTCGACCACGGCTATCGCGCGCTGATCCTGCCGCTGACCGAGTTCGTGGGCAGGCTGGGCTGGGCCGTCATCATCGTGCTGACGCTGGTGCTGTCCTACCGCTTTACCGACACGGTGTGGGGCAGCTTCGCCTATCCGTTCTACCTGGGCGAATTGCAGTACACCAAGGACGAGGTCGCGATCGCGTCCAAGGGCTTTGGCGTCGGCGCGCTGATGTTCGGGATCATGCTGGGCGGCGCGCTGTTCAGCTTCATCGGGCGCATGGCCGTGCTGTTCATCGGGGCGCTGACGGCGGCGCTGTCGAACCTGCTCTATGCCGACCTGGCGCTGGGCGGCACCTATATGGAACTGGTGTCGAACTTTACCGGTTTTACCACGCTGGTCGAATGGCTGGGCGGGGATCTGCGCCTCGCCAAACTGATGATGGCCATCGCGGGTGAGAATGTCGCGGGCGGCCTCGCGGGCGCGGCGCTGGTGGCCTATCTCTCCTCGATCACGGCCAAGGGATATTCGGCGGTGCAATATGCGCTGCTGTCCTCGCTGACGTTCCTGATCGGGACGCTGGGGCGCGGCGCGCTGGGCCAGATGATCGACGAGGAAGGCTATTACCCTGTCTTCATCCTGACGACCGCACTGGGCATGATCGCGGTGGCTGCCTGCATCATCGAATGGGTGCGGCAGGCGCGCTTGGGCCGCCGCGCCGGCGTGGTGGCGCCCGCCTGATCGTTCAATCCGGCAGTTCGCCGTTGGCGCGCAGCACCGTTCCGGCGAGATAGAGCGAGCCGCAGATCAGGACCGGCTGCCCGGTACGTCCCAGCGGTCCCAGCGCGTCCTCTACCGAGGCGGCGGTCCCGGATGCCACGCCGAGTTCGCCCGCGACGGACGCCAGCAGTTCCGGCGGATGGCAGGCATGGCCCGGTATCGGCACCGCCGTCAGGCTGGCGAGATAGGGCGCGAGCGGCCCAAGAAAGCCGCGCGCATCCTTGTTGTCCAGCATCGCGCAGATCGCGTGGACTCCGGTGCCCATCTCGGCAAGATAGCCCGCCAGCACACGCGCCGCGTCGGGATTGTGCCCGCCGTCCAGCAACACGCGCCCTGGCGCTGCGAGCGCCGTCAGCGGGCCCTGTGACAGCCATTGCAATCGCGCGGGCCAGCGCGCCGCTTCAATGCCCGTGGCAAGGGCCGCATCGCTGACAGAAACCACGTCCTGGTGGCGCAACATCGCAATTGCCAGCGCGGCATTGTCCGCCTGGTGCGCGCCCGGAAGCGCGGGGAGGGGCAGCGTCAGTTCGCCGTGCCGGTCGCGATACTGGATCGCTGCCTCACCCGTCACGGCATGCCAGTCGCTGCCGCGCCGATGCAACGGACACCCCCTGCCGGCGGCGATGGCCGCGATCGCGTCCTCCGCTTCGGGAGCATAGGCCTGCGTCACCAGCGGAACGCCGGGTTTCGCGATCCCCGCCTTTTCAAACGCGATCCGCGCCATCGGGTGGCTGGGCGCGCTGTCATCGGGGGCGAGCAGGAAGCGTTCGTGGTCCATGCCCAGCGTCGCGATGCCGCAGGCGGCGGGACGCTCCAGCACGTTCGACGC
>JAPYSD010000609.1 GCA_029936705.1 Croceicoccus sp.
TGATCGTCGTCCCGGTTCCAAGCTGGCTGGCGATATCCAGTCGGCCGCGATGGCGTTCGACGATATGCTTCACGATGGCGAGGCCAAGGCCCGTGCCGCCCGCGGCCCGGCTGCGACCGGGATCGGTGCGATAGAAGCGGCGGGTGAGGTGGGGCAGGTGCTCGGGCGCGATACCCTCGCCGCGGTCGGCCACGATCAGCTCATAGCTCGCGTCGCTGCGTTTGACGGTCACGCAGACAGGCTCGGTCTTGGAACCGTATTTCATCGCGTTGTCGATCAGGTTGCGCGTCAGCTGGTCCAGCTGCTGGGCGTCGCCCCTGACGGGCATCGGGCGCGGATCGACGTCCAGGATCACGCGGTCTTTGCCATGCAGCGAGGTCACGGTGGACACGACGTGCTCGGTCAGCTCGCGCAGGTCCAGCACTGTCGGCGGAAGGTCGTGCTTGCCCGCCTCGACCCGCGACAGGCTCATCAGGTCTTCGACCAGCGCCTGCAGCCGCTTCGCTTCCTTGGCCACGATCTCGAGGAAGCGGTGCCGGGTCGCAGGCTCCATCGGGCGTCCGTCGTCGGCATCGGCTTCCAGCATCGTCTCGACATAGCCGATGATGGAGGACAGCGGCGTGCGCAGCTCGTGGCTGGCATTGGCGACGAAATCGGTGTGGGCGCGGCTGATGTCCGCTTCTGCCGTCCGGTTGACCAGTTCGATCGTGGTGCGGGCATTGTCGACCGGGCGAACCGACACGTTCCAGATCGACCGCGGACCGGACAGGCCCTTGATCGTCGCGCTGCCGCCGTTCCGGCTGTCGAGCAGGCGGATCGCCTCGGGGTGGCGGATCGCGACGCGGGAATCCTGACCCAGGATATGCGGCCCCAGAACCTCGCGCGCGGCGCGGTTGGCAATGGTGATCCGCCCCTTTTCCATCATCAGATAAGGCTGGGAGAGCGGCTCGATCAGCTCGCGCGTCTGTTCCGGATCCAGCGTCCCGCGCGCAGGCGGTTCGGGAGCGGGCGGCGGATCGCGGCGGCGCAGGAAGAGCGAGCAGATCCAGACCAGCAGGATCGTACCGACCAGCGCGGCATCATATGTCGTGACCCAGATGCCGATCGCGCCCAGCAGCGCCAGCAGGATTCCGCCCCAGGGCATCCCGGCCGCGCTCATCGTCCGGCCCTGGCGGGCTTCGTCGGGAATCGGGGCGGGACGCGCAACATTCCCCGGTCGATAATCAGCGCAGGCTCAAGACGCCAGTCCCAAGCGAAGCATTGTCGCTTTGTTGTCAGCCTTATCGCAGCAGTGCGACCGCGTCCTGCGAACTCAGTACAAGGACCGTGATCAGGAGCAGCGCCGCGCAAATCGTCAATCGGCCCGCGCGCGAATTGGCAAAGCCCGCCGCCAGTCCCACCGCGTCGGCGGCAAAGGCGTAGGCCACGCCGCAGACCACGATTGCCGCCCCCAGTGCGGTCAGGGCGCTCTCGTCCCCCGCCTGTCCGACTAGGGCAAGCAATGCGCCGAATATCGCCGGGAACGCCGCCAGCGCCCGCTGCCTGGCGCGGTTGATGGTCTTGCGCCGAACGACCAGCCCCGACCGGCGCAGGGAGTCGTATAGGTCGACCGGCTCGGCATATCCGCAGGACGGACAGCCACTGACCCGGCCGGAAACTTGGCCGCATGTTGCGCAAATCGCGCGCCCCGATCGCATCTCCGCCCCCTCTTTTCGCTGACCGCGCGAATAGACAGCACGAAGCGCCATTCGTTAATAAGCGCGAAAGAATGAGGCCTCCTGAGCCTGCCGTGGAGATGCGGTAGGGGTCCCGGCGCGAATCCGGCGCAGCACCGATCGGCAAGGGTTTGAATCGCAGAGAGTCCGTCGCCGCGAAGGGGCGGGCAAGGCGCGGGCTGCGGGCTGCCGATGCCTATTCCCAGAAAGGACTACCCATCATGGCTGGTAGGCGCAGTCACAGCCGATGTTGTCGAAGAATCGGGCGGGCGCGAGATGCGTGATGCTGGGGAAACTGCCACTGGTCCTGGTGACCCCTACGGGAATCGAACCCGTGTTTCAGCCGTGAAAGGGCCGCGTCCT
>JAPYSD010000610.1 GCA_029936705.1 Croceicoccus sp.
GGATGAAAAGGCCGTACGCGAACGGTCGAGGATCTGGTTGCGATCGCCCGGCTTGCCGTTCCAAAAAATCTCGCCAGTGGCGGGTTCGATCGAGGTCAGTTCCGTGCTCAAGTTGGCTCCGTCGAATGCGTGCCGGAAAGGTTCGGCACAGGCTCTATCCCATCGTTGACGCGCTGACCAGTATGGCCCCCAGGAGCGCCACGGTCGCCGCGGGCGGTTTGCCGCCGCTGGGCAGATATGGGTGCTTCGACCCCATTGCCAAGCGCGCGGCGACCGCTAGAACCCTTGTCCATGAAGGATTTCTCCACGACATCGCCCATCGGCACCCTCGCACGTGGCGGCGCGCTGGCGCTGGCCGCGCTGTTCCTGTCTTCCGCGGCGACAGCTGCGGCGCAGCAGCAACAGCCCGCTGCGCAGCAACAGGCCGCCCCCGTGCCGCAGGGCACCAATGTCCCGCCGCCTGCCGCCGCCCCGGTTCCGGGCGAGATGGACCTGGCCAGGCTGATCTGGTCGACCATGGTGACGATCGACAATGCCAATGGCAGCGGGAATTACACCGTGCTGCGCGACAGTTCGGCAACCGGCTTCCAGATCGCGAACGACCCGGCCAGGCTGGCGCAGATCTTCGCCGGCCTGCGGGCGAGCCGCATCGACCTGACCACGACGCTGCTGACCGCGCCCAGCTATACCGCCGCGCCGCAATTGCTGCGGCCCGACGTGTTCCAGGTGCAGGGCTATTTCCCGCTGCGCCCGCGCGCCGTGGTGTTCGACATGGCGTTCCAGTGGCAGAACGGCCAGTGGCGCCTGTTCGGCGTCAGCGTGGAGCCGCGCGTGATTGCGCCGCCGCAGCAGCAGGCCGCCCCCGCCGAATAATTCAGTCGGGCTGGCCCGCAGGTCGGGGTGCGGGGCCATGCGCTTCGCCCATGCGGCGCAGCGCAGCGACCTTGGCTTCGAAGGCGGACCAGTCGTCGTCGCGGTCGATGTCGGCCCAGATCGCCTCCACCTCCTCGATCAGCATGGTCTGCGGCGATTCGCCTTGCCAGTACGGATCGGTATCGGTCGTCCGGTCGGCCTCCGCCAGGATCGCGCGAAAATCCGCCACCGCGCCGCTGCCCGCCAGCTGTCCGCTGCGCGCGGCGAACAGGAACGCGTCTGGCTGCATGCCGCTTTCGCGCATGGCGCGCTCGGCCGCTTCGACCAGCTGGCCCCCCTTGTCAGCTTCGTCCGCGATCCATTCGGCCTTCACGCCCAGCCGCCAGCCGAATCGGCGGCGGATCGCGGCGGTGTAGAGGTCGGGAAACCGCTCCAGCGCGGCGACGAGCGGCGGCGCTTCGCAGATCGGGCGCAGCGCGATCGCCAGCTGCGCGCAGTTCCAGTGGATCGCTTCTGCTTGCCTGCCGAACGCGTACAGGCCGCCATGGTCGAAATAGGCTGCCGTGAACGACGGATCCCAGGCGGGCAGGAAACGCCACGGCCCGTAATCGAAACTCTCGCCCGAGATGTTCATGTTGTCGGTATTCAGCACCCCGTGCACGAACCCGGCAGAGGCATAGGCCGCGGCCATGTCGGCCAGCCGTTCCACGACCAGGTTAAGCAGGCGGACGGGCGGCTGGTCGCGCACGGGCGCATCCTGCGGGGGCGGCGGGCCGGGATATTGCGCCAGCGCATAATCGGTCAGCATGGCCAGGTGCTCGTGCTCTTCCAGCGCGGCGAGGCGCTGGAAGCTGCCGATGCGGATATGCCCATGGCTCAGCCGCACCAGCACGGCGGAACGCGTGGGCGAAGGCTCGTCATTGCGCTGCAGCTGCTCGCCGGTCTCGATAACCGAAAAGCTCTTGCTGGTATTGACGCCCAGCGCTTCCAGTTGCTCGGTCGCCAGCACTTCGCGCACCGCGCCCTTCAGCGTCAGCCGACCGTCGCCAAAGCGCGAATAGGGCGTCTGCCCGGACCCTTTGGTGCCCAGGTCCAGCAAGCGGCCCCCGCCATCGCGCAGCTGCGCATACAGGAAGCCCCGCCCGTCGCCGATCTCGGGGTTATAGGTCCGGAACTGGTGCCCGTGATAGCGCATCGCAAGC
>JAPYSD010000056.1 GCA_029936705.1 Croceicoccus sp.
CCTCCAGCCGCAGGGCGATGGATTCGACCAGCGCCTTGCGGACATTCTCGATATGTTGCTCGTCGGGCAGGTCGTCATGCTCGCCGTCGAGCGGGAAATCGGCGTCCCAGTAGCGGCGTTCCTCGACCGCGAAACCGTCACCGTCGCGTGACACGATCAGCATGTGGCCGGGCTTCACCGCCTCGATCCCCTTCCACAGCGTCATGCCGGGGACCATGACCTGCATCATCTGGTGCAATTGCGCCCGCGGATCCAGTTCGCGCGGAACGTCCGGATGCGCCAGCATCGCCTTGATCTCGCTGCCCCAGAACACGCCCGCATCACCCACGTGGCAAAACAGCGGACGAATGCCGAACCTATCGCGCACCAGGATCAGCTGCTGCTTCGCCTCGTCGACGAGCGCGAAGGCGAACTCGCCGCGCAGATGATGCACGAAGTCGAGGCCATGCTTGTGATAGAGCTTGATCGCCAGCTCGCTGTCCGACTTGGTGTTGAAGTCATAGCCATCGGTGCGCAGCAGGCCGCGAATACGCTTGTAGTCGTAGAACTCGCCGTTCGCGGTCAACACCATGCCCCCGGTCCCGTCACTATCGCGCCCGAAGATCGGCTGGTCGCCCGCGTTCAGCCCGATGATCGACAGCCGCGTGTGGATCATCGCCAGCGCGTTGCCCTCGTCGATGTGAAAGCCGCGCCCGTCGGGGCCGCGATGATAGAGCGCGTCGGCCATCTTCTCGGCCCGGGCGACGGTTTCAGGGTGATGGGATCGGGCCCACAGCCCGGCAATTCCGCACATCGCGGCGTTCCTTTACTTGATCAATTCGCGGGGCACGATGTTGCGCACCCGCCCGAAGATGGCCAGCAGCAGCGCCTGGCGCAGCCACACCGCGCCATCGGCCTGGTTGAAATAGAGATTGTGGTCGGTGGCATCGAGGCACACGCCCAGCTCCTCGCCCCGCGCCAGCGGGTGCAGGATTACCGTGTCGGTCTTCAGCTTGCTCTGCCCGTTGAGCGAGAACTCGTCCCCGAAGAAACGGTATCCGTCGCCCAGGAACGCGATCGCGTTCATGTAGATGACGTCGAGATATTCGAGGCTCTGCTTCAGGTTGCGGCTGAAATCGATGGTGATGGGGCTGGCATTGGTCAGCGCGCGCAGTTCGGCGCCCAGCGGGTCCGCCATTTCCGAGAAGATGGTGATATGGTTGATGTTCTTGTGGAACAGCAGTGCCAGGGTCAAAAAGCTTTTCACCGTGCGCATGTTGCCCGGCGTGCCGATGATGCCGATGGTCAGCCGGAACTGTTCGGGCAGCTCGCCGAACGCCAGCTCGGGCCGCCATTTCATCAGCGCGTACCAGTCAGCCAGCGCCTGCGTCGGATGCTCGTCCGACCCGTTGCCGCCGTTGATCAGCGGGATTCGCATGTATTCGGTCAGCTGCTGCAGCGCTTGCTGCTGCGTGTGGCGCACCACCACGATATCGGCATAGCTATTGAACATCTGCCCGATGTCGCGCATCGATTCGCCCTTGGCGACGCCGGTGGTCTTGGCGTCGGCCACGCTCATCGTCTTGCCGCCGACATGCAGCATCGCGCTTTCGAACGACAAGCGCGTGCGGGTGGACGGTTCGAAGAACGCGGCGGCCATGATCTTGTCGTCCAGCGCGTGCCCCACCGGAAACTTGCGCAATTGCAGATAGGCCGCCAGCTTTGACAGTTCCTGCATCAGCGGCAGGTCGAACTGCGCCGCGGACAGCACCGAGCAATTGTGCAGACGGTCGAGCACGTCGAGGTCGAGCCTGGGCGACATTTCCAGCAGGTCGCGCGGGTCGGGGCAATTGCCGAGTACCCCGGCCTTGCGCGCCGGATCGGCGCGGTGGTCCAGCTGGCTGGCGGACTGGATGTCGTTCACCAGATCGATCCCGACTTCGCATCGCGCACCAGCATCGTGCCAAGCGCGATCGCCGAAACCGCGCACCAGATCAGCGCGGTCCAGACCGCGACTTCGAGGAATCCTGCAGAAAAGCTCATGAGTCCTCCTTCAACCGCGCCCAGTCGAACGGGTTCCGGCCCGATTTCCGGTTCAATGCGCAGGCAGCCAGCACCCAGACCATCGAGACCGCTGTCGCGAGGGTGGTCGCGACGAACCAGCCGATGGTGAAATAGCAGACCAGCCCCGTGCCCGCGCCCAGCACCATGCCGCCCAGCGCGCCCGCCGTATTGGCGCTGCGCCAATAGAGGCCGGTGATGATGGGAAAGATCATCGCGCCCACCAGCGGTCCGGCAAAGAACAGCACGCTGGCCAGCGTCCCGATGCGCGGCGCGCACAGCGCCCATGTCAGCACGCCCAGCGCCAGCGTGATCCACTGCGCCGCCGCTTTCAGGGCGGCGGGCTGCGCATCGGGGCGCAGCAGGCGGCGCCAGATATCCTCGGTAATCAGGTCGCTGGTGGCGGCCAGCAGGCTGTCGATGCTGGAAGCGAGCGAGCAGAACACGATGATGAAGATGCCGATCGCGCCCGCCGTGCCCAGCACCTGCGCGATCACCAGCGGCCCGACCATGTCGGCGCTGGGCACCGCGACGCCCAGTGCGCCCGATGCCAGCGCGATGAAGCCGGCCGCCACCGGGATGGGCAGCCAGACCAGCCCGCCGATGAAGAACGCCTTGCCGCCCACGCCTTCGCGAAAGGCAAAGGCGCGGCTCCACCAGACATTGTTGTGAAACACCTCGCCCAGGCCAAACAGCAGGTTGTTGAAGATCGCCATGATCGCGGCGGGGAACAGCACGTCGAGCAGCGCGGGCTTGTTCGCCGAGAGCTCGGCGTGAATTTCGCCCACCGATACCTGCGTCAGTACGGCGAAGCCGGTGACGACGATGCCGATGATGATGATCAGCGTCTGGATGAAGTCGGTGCCGATCACCGCCCCCAGCCCGCCGCGCATGGTATAGAGCACGCAGACGCCCAAGATCACCGTCATGCCCCAGACATAGTCGATCCCGGCAAGCGCTTCGAGCAATATGCCGCCTGCCATCGCCATGCTGACCAGCCATGTCAGCGAGTAGAACAGCGTGAACACCAGGAACACCGCCCAGGTCGCCCGGCCATAGCGCAGGCGGAAGAAATCGCCGCTGGTATAGCCGTGCGGCATCAGCCGGCGAATCCGCACCGCCAGCGGCGCGAACAGCATCAGCCCCAGCGAGGCGGTGGCATAGGCGATCATGCCCCACACCCCCAGCTCCAGCGCGAATTGCGGGGCCAGCATGGTGGTATTCGAAGTGATCCAGGTCGCCGCCGCGGTCGCCGATCCCAGCGCCAGCCCGACATTGCGGCCCGCCAGCGCGTGATCCTCGAAATTCTTGTTGCGGCGGCCCCAGTAGATGCCCAGCCCGATCCACAGCACGCTGAACGCGGCCAGCAGGATCCAGCCCAGCGTGGGGTCGAGGAAGATTGTGCGCTCAGCCATGGCGGTCACCGTCGCGGCTGCCGCGCAGGATGATGCCCAGCACCGCCAAGAATACCACGCCGCCCAGCAGGGTCAGCAGCAGCGCGCGGGTCAGCGACTGGTGCCGCACTTCCAGTACGATGCTGTCGGTTACCGCGCCGCCTTCGGGGCCGATGGCGATGGTGTAGTCGCCGTCGGACAGGCCCGAGAGGAACAGTTTTTCCCCACTGCCGCCAAAGACGGATCGTTCGGGGCCGCTGCCCTACGCCAGGGTAATATCGACCGGCCCATCGGCCTGCCACGACAGCGAAGCCTGTCCGGTATCGCTGGTCAGCGCGACATCGTCGTCGAATGCGGGCTGGGCGAAAGCAGGCGCGGCGAATGCAAGCAGGGTTGCGGCCAGCGGCGCCAACCCTGTGCGGGCGGCGCGTGCCACGATCGATCCCCTGTATTCCGCGATCCCGCCTTCTCCGTCGCTGCGTGAAGGAAACCGCCTACCAAGCCAAAGCCGCGAGGGCCACCGGCGGCGGAAATTTTATCCCGCCGCCGGGGCGCCGCGTCAGTCGGCGAGCGACTTGTTGATCTCTTCCACCATCTTCTTGGCGTCGGAGAGCAGCATCATCGTCTGGTCCATGTAGAACACGTCATTGTCGACACCAGCATAGCCGACGCCGCCCATCGAGCGTTTGAGGAAGAACACCTGCTTCGCCTTGCCCACGTCGAACACGGGCATGCCGTAGATGGGCGAGGACTTGTCGGTCTTGGCCGCGGGGTTCACCACGTCGTTCGCGCCGATGACGAAGGCGACGTCGGTCTGCGCGAACTCGCCGTTGATGTCTTCCAGCTCGAACACCTCGTCATAGGGCACGTTGGCTTCGGCCAGCAGCACGTTCATGTGGCCGGGCATGCGCCCCGCGACGGGGTGGATGGCATATTTGACCGCGACGCCCTTTTCCTTGAGCAGGTCGCTCATCTCGCGCAGCACGTGCTGCGCCTGCGCGACCGCCATGCCATAGCCCGGGATGATGATGACCTGTTCGGCCTGGCTCATCATGAAGGCCGCGTCCTCGGCGCTGCCGCGCTTCCACGGGCGGTCGGTCTTGACCGCGCCGCCGCCGCCGCCGGTATCCTCGGCGCCGAAGCCGCCCGCGATCACGCTGATGAAGCTGCGGTTCATCGCCCGGCACATGATATAGGACAGGATCGCGCCCGATGCGCCGACCAGCGCGCCGGTGATGATCATCGCCGTGTTGTGCAGGGTGAAACCCATCGCCGCCGCTGCCCAGCCCGAATAGGAATTGAGCATCGACACGACCACCGGCATGTCCGCGCCGCCGATCGGGATGATCAGCAGGAAACCGATGACGAAGGCCAGCACCAGCAAGACGGGGAAGACCCATCCCGGCGCCGGATCGGTGGCCGCGAACACCGCCGTCAGCACCAGGATGGCAACCAGCGTGCCCAGGTTGATGACATGCCGGGCGGGCAGCATGATCGGTGCGCCGCTCATGTTGCCGTTCAGCTTCAGGAACGCGATGACCGATCCCGAGAAGGTGATCGCACCGATCGCCGCGCCCAGCGCCATCTCGATCCGGCTGACCGGGCTGATGACCAGCGTCTCAAGCCCCGTCGGGTCGATATGCGACACCAGGATCCCGAACGCGCCCGGATTTGCATAGGCCGCGCCCGCCACCAGCACGGCAGCAAGCCCGACCAGCGAGTGGAATGCGGCGACCAGCTGCGGCATCGCGGTCATGGCGATGCGGCGCGCGGTGGTAAGCCCGATCACCGCGCCGATGACAATGGCGACCAGGATCTCCAGCGCGGTCGTGCCGTCGATGGACACGTGCATCGCGTCCGGACCGGTCATTTCGGAATGCATCGGGAAATGGGTAATCAGCGTCGTGACCACCGCGATGGTCATGCCGACCATGCCATAGCGATTGCCCGCACGGCTGGTCGCCGGGCTGGACAACCCGCGCAGCGCGAGGATGAAGCACACGCCAGCGACCAGATAGGCGAGCGCCACCCACGGGTTCACGCTCTTCACCTCGGCACCGGCGACAGCCAGAAGGTTCAGCACGCTCATGCCTCACCCCCTTCTGCCTTTTTGGGCGCACGCGGTTCCTTCTTTTTATACATCGCCAGCATGCGTTCGGTGACCGCAAAGCCGCCAAAGATGTTGATGCTGGCCAGCACCACGCCCAGCAGCCCCAGCCACTTGGCAGTCACGCTGCCAGCCTCGGCCGAGGCGATCAGCGCGCCGACGATGATGACCGACGAGATCGCATTGGTCACCGCCATCAGCGGCGTGTGCAGCGCGGGGGTCACCGACCACACCACGTAATAGCCGACGAAGCACGCCAGCACGAAGATCGACAGGATCGCGATAAAGTCCATCAGTTTCTCTCCGCCGTCCAAGGCTGCATGAAGTCGCGGCCCTCGCTCCAGGTCTCACCGACCAGCGTGCCGCCCTGCAGGCAGGCGCTGGAGTGATAGGGGCCGCTATTGTCCGATGTGCGGAACGCGACGCAGGTGCGGCCCTGCCCCGTTCCGGCCTTGCCGCCCAGGATCGGGCTGCCATAGAAGCTGCCCGTCACGCCGCCGCCGCGTTCGATGCGAAGCTCCATCGGCTGGCTGTAGGGGTCGACGTCCAGTTCCGGGCGCAGGTCGACAGTCCAGCTCCCCGCCATGGCCTGGACCGGATCGTTGCCGCCCGATCCGAATGTCGCGCATCCCGCAAGGGTCATGGCCGCCAACCCGCATGGCGCGAGCCGCGGGGCCATCATGCCAGCAGCCTTTCGTGGACGATCTTCCCGCCCTGCGTCAGGCGGATGGCGTTGCCGATCTCCTCGTCCAGCACCGGCCCGCCCGCGTCCTTGTCCCAGAAGGCGGAGACGAAATTGTACAGGTTGCGCGCGAACAGAGCCGATGCGTCGGCGGCCAGGTGCGTGGGCGTGTTGGCATAGCCGATGATCTTCACGCCGTGCCTCTCGACCGTCTGGTCGGGGACCGATCCCTCGACATTGCCGCCCGCGGCGACGGCCAGGTCGAAGATCACGCTGCCCGGCTTCATCGTCGCGATCTGCGCATCGGTGACCAGGCGCGGCGCCGCCCGGCCCGGGATCAGCGCGGTGGTGATGACGATGTCCTGCTTGGCGATATGGCTCGATACCAGCTCCGCCTGCGCGGCCTTGTATTCGTCGCTCATCTCGGTGGCATAGCCGCCGCTGCCCTCGCCCTCGATCCCCTCGACCTTTTCGACGAAGATCGGCTTGGCGCCCAGCGACTTGATCTGTTCCTTGGTGGCGCTGCGCACGTCGGTGGCGGACACCTGCGCGCCCAGCCGCTTGGCCGTGGCGATCGCCTGCAGCCCCGCGACGCCCACGCCCATCACGAAGACGCGCGCGGCCTGGACCGTGCCCGCCGCCGTCATCATCATCGGGAACGCACGGCCATAGGCATTGGCACTTGCCAGCACCGCCTTGTAACCGGACAGGTTAGACTGGCTCGACAGCACGTCCATCGACTGCGCGCGCGTGATGCGAGGCATCAGTTCCATGGCCAGCGCCTCGTACCCCGCCGCCGCATAGGCGTCGGTTCGCGTACGGTCGCGGAACGGATCGAACACCGCGGCGATCTTCGCGCCCGGCTTCGCGCCGGAAAGCAGCGCCACGTCGGGCGCCTGCACGCCGAATACCCAGTCCGCCCCCGTCACGGTCGCGGCCAGGTCGCCGACCTCGGCACCGGCCTCGCGATAGGCTTCGTCGGTAATCGCCGCGCTCAGCCCCGCGCCGCTTTCGACACGGACCGTCGCGCCCAGCGCGGTCAGCTTCTTCGCGGTTTCCGGGCTCATCGCCACGCGGCTCTCGCCCTCGGCGCGCTCTTTCAGCGCGGCGATGACGGGTCCAGCATTCTCCATGCCTTCCATCCCCCTCCGTCTTGTTCGGGCCCGCGGCCTGTTCTTGTGCCGTGGATGCCCGGGGGACGGCCCGATGGCCACCCCCCATTTAGATCAGGTCACATAATGCGCAGTCGTCTTTTCCTTCACCTCGTCCGCGGTCACGCCGTCCGCCAGTTCGATCAGGCGGAACGGGCTGTCGTGATCGGGCCGCTGGAACACGGCAAGGTCGGTGATGATCATGTCGACCACATTCGTCCCCGTCAGCGGCAGCGTGCATTCCGGGATGAACTTGGGCGATCCGTTCTTGCTGGTGTGTTCCATCACCACGATGATCTTCTTGACGCCCGCGACCAGGTCCATCGCGCCGCCCATGCCCTTGATCATCTTGCCCGGGATCATCCAGTTGGCGATGTCGCCATTGCCGGCCACTTCCATCGCGCCCAGCACGGTCAGGTCGATATGCCCGCCGCGGATCATGCCGAAACTGGTCGCGCTGTCGAAATAGGCGCTGCGATCCAGCTCGCTGATCGTCTGCTTGCCCGCGTTGATCAGGTCGGCGTCCTCCTCCCCCTCATAGGGAAAGGGGCCGATGCCCAGCATGCCGTTCTCCGACTGCAGCGTCACTTTCACCCCCGCGGGGATGTGATTGGCGACCAGCGTCGGGATGCCAATGCCCAGATTCACATAGAACCCGTCTTCCAGTTCTTGGGCCGCGCGCGCGGCCATCTGGTCTCTCGTCCAGCCTTTTGCGTCGTGGGCCATTACGCCGCCTCCCTCTTGCGCGTGGTCACGAATTCGATCTTCTTGTCATAGGGCGCACCCACGATCATGCGCTGGACGTAGACGCCGGGCAAATGGATGCAGTCGGGATCGAGGCTGCCGGTCGGCACCACTTCCTCGACCTCCACCACGCAGACCTTGCCGCAGGTCGCGGCGGGCACGTTGAAATTGCGCGCGGTCTTGCGGAACACGACATTGCCGCTCTCGTCCGCCTTCCACGCCTTGACCAATGCCAGGTCGGCAAAGATCCCGCGTTCGAGGATGTAATCCTCTCCGTTAAAGCTCTTCACTTCCTTGCCCTCGGCCACCTGCGTGCCGACGCCGGTCTTGGTGTAGAACCCGGGAATGCCCGCACCGCCTGCGCGCATGCGTTCGGCCAGCGTGCCCTGCGGGCAGAACTCGACCTCGAGCTCTCCGGCCAAAAACTGGCGTTCGAATTCCTTGTTCTCGCCCACATAGGACGAGATCATCTTCGACACCTGCTTGGTCCGCAGCAGCTTGCCGATGCCTTCGTTGTCGATGCCCGCGTTGTTCGATGCGAAGACCAGGTTCTTGACCCCGCTGTCGCGCACCGCGTCCAGCAGCCTTTCGGGAATGCCGCACAGGCCGAAACCGCCGCTGGCGATCAGCAACCCGTCTTTCAGCAATCCATCAAGGGCGGCTGCAGCGTCAGGATAGAGTTTCTTCATGGCGAGAAATGCCCGTCTCCGTATTTCAGGCCCCGTACCGTCCGGTCCATGACCTGCACCGGGCAGGCCGTGGGCACCAGGGCCTCGTTGTCTTGTCAGCTAGGCGCCCGAAGGCGCGTCCTGCGGCGAATGCCGGCAGGCGAATGCCCGCCTTGCGCCATCTTGCGCGGGATGGCGGCGTATCGCAAGCCCGGAACCGGGCGGGCCTGCCGCCGTGCGTCAAAATTTCAGGGCTGCAACCGGGCCAGGTCGCCGGGGCGGTTCACATTCGCGATGCCGGGCGGATCGGCCACCCGCCGCGCACCGAAACGCGCCAGCAGTTCGGCAGGCTTGCGCCCGCCCCCGGCCACGTAATCGGCGACAGGCGCGGCCAGTTTGGCCGGCCAGAACGCGACCAGGAATTGCTCATCGAAACAGGCCAGCCCGTCGGTGCCCAGCCGCGCGGCCAGATCGCCGGGCAGGGGCACCACGTCGACCGGCACCGTCAGCACGCCGCGCAGGCCTTGTTCCGAAGCGCGGTGCAAGGCCGCATTGATGCCCCCCAGCGGTCCCAGGCCCGGTTCGGGCCGGTCCTCGATCCGCTCGACCCCCACATGGTCGCGCCCGCACAGCACCAGCGCGGCGACCTGTGGGCGCAGCGCGGCGATCGCATGGTCGATCAGCGACTTGCCCCGGTACTGCGCCAGCGCCTTGTCGCTGCCGAAACGGCGTGCCTGCCCGCCCGCGATGATGGCGCCCAGCACCGGCACGCTGGCGCTCACGGGTTCGCGCCCTCGGGAGCCGGGGCAGGCTGTTCGTTCGCTTCCGGCGGACTGACCGGCGCGGCGCCCGTTGCAGGAGCATCTCCCGGCGCGGCGCCCGTTGCGGCAGGATCCGGCGGCGCGGCAAAGGTCCCGTCCGGCGGAGCTGGCAGGTCGAGTTCCAGCGGCACCAGCCCTTCCATCGCGGGGTCTATCAGCATGCCTTCGCCATCGATCCCCTCGACCATCGGGACATCCTCTTCCTCGGGAGCGATGGGCGCGGCAGGCGGCGGTGCGCGGCGCAGGTTGGCCGGATCGATGGGCAGCGCGTTTTCACCCAGGTCGACGCCGCGCATGAAGTCGCGCCAGATGCGCGCGGGCAGGCCGCCGCCGCTGTTGCCGGGGACGGGGGCATTGTCGTCCCGGCCCACCCAAACGGCAGTCACAAGGTCGCCCGCGAAACCGATGAACAGCGCGTCGCGCCCTTCCTGCGACGTGCCGGTCTTGCCGAAGGTTGGCGTGCGCAGCGCCGCGGCGCGGCCCGTGCCGTTGTTCGCGGCGTGCCACAGCAGGTCCAGCATCGGCGCCCATTCGCGCTGCGGGTCGAGCGCACCGGCCGGTCGGCTTTCGCGTCCTTCCACCCCGTGGACCTTCACCGGATAGCGACCGCCCGCAAAGGCGGCATAGGCCGCGGCCATGTCCTTCAGCGTGATCGACGCGCTGCCCAGTGCAAGGCTGGCATCATCCGGCAGATCGGCCGTGACGCCGAGGTCCTTTGCCGCTTCGCGCACATTGCCCAGCCCTGCGCGGTCGGCCACGCGCACCGCGGCGGTATTGCTGGAAATGGCAAAGGCCTCGCGCAAGGTCATCTGGCCGCGATAGCCGCGATAGCCGTTGCGCGGCTGCCAGTTGCCGATGCGGACAGGCGCGTCGGTGATGGTGTCGTCCGGCTCCATCCCCTCGCGGATCGCGGCGAAATAGTCGAACAGCTTGAAGGTCGATCCCGGCTGACGCTCGGCCATGGTGGCGCGGTTGAACGCCTCGGGCGTCCATTCCTTGCCGCCGACCATGGCGGCGACGCGCCCATCGGGCCGGATCGCCAGCAAGGCGACCTGCGATCCGCCCAGCCGCGCGCGCCGCACCGCGCGTTCGGCGCGGGCCTGGATCTCGGGCACCAGCGTCGTCTGCACCTCGCCCTCGAAATCCTCGGGCAGGTCGGCGGCCAGCCAGTCGACGAACCAGCCTGCCTGTTCCACCGGCTTTTCCTCGTCGCCGATCGCGAGTTCGGGGGCCGCAACATCGTCCGCCTCGTCCCGCGTGATGAAGCCCGCTTCGACCATCGTGTCCAGCACGACCTGCATCCGCTCGACCGAGGCATCGTAATCGACCGTGGGCGCCAGCCGCGAGGGGGCCTTTACCATGCCCGCCAGCATCGCCGCCTCGCCCAGCGACAATTCGCCCGGCGTCTTGCTGAAATAGTGATGCGCGGCGGCGGTCAGCCCGGTCTGCCCCTCGCCGAAATAGCAGTTTTCCAGATAGCGCGAGAGGATCGTGTCCTTCGCCGCCCATGTCTCCACCCAGTCGGCCAGCAGCATTTCCTGCGCCTTGCGGGTCAGGGTGCGGTCCTGCGTGAAGAAGGCGTTCTTCACATATTGCTGGGTGATCGTGGAGCCGCCCGCCACGACGCCGCCTGCCTGCAGATTGCTGAGCATCGCGCGTGCCAGCCCGCGAAGATCGACCCCGCCATGCTCGTAGAAACGCCGGTCCTCGATCGCGAGGAACGCCTGCCGGACATGGGCGGTAAGCGCGGCGGCATCGACC
>JAPYSD010000611.1 GCA_029936705.1 Croceicoccus sp.
TATTGGCAATATGCAGCGCGCCGCGGTAGCGAAGATATAGCTTGGCGATCGCGACCCTCGTGGTCGCCGGGTAATGGCGCATTGATGTTGTCCCGATCAGGCAGCGGCCAGGATGGCATCGGGGATCTCGACGATCATGAGACCGCCGATGAAATCGTCATGCGAAAATTCGACGCCGGCTGCGTACGAGACAATGACAAACCCTGCGCCCTGCAACGCATTCGCGGCGCGCTGCATATTGCCAATATGCGCGATGGGCCGATCCAAGCCCGGGAAGCGAAGGCGGCGAAGGTTGTCGGACTTGCCTGCATGGATGTTGCCATGGGCAAAGCCAGCTGCGCGTAGCGTGTCGATGATCAGTTGGTTTGCATGCATCATTTTCCCCCTTCTGCCAATGATCTCAAGGAGCTGGGACGTCAGCTGAAATAAGCGGGATACTCTCTCATGAGCACCTCGGTGACCACCTTCATATCGGGCTCCATCGGGATGGCGTACTCGTCCAGCCGAACAAAGGCTGGCGCGCTCGGGTCGAGGTAGCCTGGACTGAAGGTCATGACGGAGAAGTCGCGGCGTGACCCACGAAAGTCTGCCTTCAGCGTTGCATTCCTGGTCATCAGGTAGGTCGGCATGAGGTAGAAGCTGGTCATGTGGGTGCGGCCGGTGTCGTCCTCGTAAGGATCGGACGACAGGAGATAGCGCATGGGAACGATGACGCCGTCGGTTTCGACATAGGCAGAACGCAGAGGAAGCTCGGTGCCGATTGCGCTGTTCATCTCCAGTGCGACGATCGCGTATTTGCCCATTGCCTCGTATTCTGAAGCTGTCGCGGGCAGGCAGATATCCGCGCTGATGCTTCGGATCGTTTGCTGATCGAGATCAAGGGCCGCTGGCTGGGCGACGACAGGCGTAGCGGCCAAGGACCCGGAAGCGGCAACAAGCATGGCGAAAGCGATACGTTTGGACAAATCTGATCTCCGGTTGATGTGGGAAGCCAGGGCAGAAGAGGCAGGAAGCTATCTCGAGCTTAGCTTCCTGCCATAGCGTATAGAGGATGGAAGGCTGTTGATCACGTCAGCTGGACGTTGAGCCTGAGCCTCTCTGTGACGAGCTCGCCATCGTGCACGCCGGTGAATGCATATCGATAATCTCCGAAATCACCGTTGCTGATCTTGCGAGGGTCGATTTCGATTTCAGCGAAGCTGATCACATCATTGGCGGCAATGACATGCTCGAGATCAGTTTCGAAGCCGTAGGTGCCGATCTGGACGCGGATGGGTCTTTCCTTTTCGACCATTCGGATGAGGTCGGAGACGAAGGCGGCACCATCGATGGTCTGGTCGGCGTCGTAGGCAACCGTCAATGCCTGGTGTGTGTCCAACAGGTTGCTGATGAGTATTGCGCTGTGGTCCATGTTTTTTTCCCTCGCGTATCGATTCCAACGGCCACAGCATCAGATCAGGTCGCCTTATGGCCGAATATCCAAGAGACAGCGAAACTCAGACTGCAGCCGGGCCCGACCGATGCGAATGCCTACGTCCTCGCCGGCTTGAACCCGTTTCTGCAGGTTTGCGACGTAGAAGCCGAGATGCCCGCTCGAAATGAGCGCCTGCACCATGCTCGCGGGCACTCTATCGATTGCGTCTAATTCATTGTCCGCATCGAGGAGGTCGATTCCCCAGTCACCGGCGGTGAGGTGATCGGACTTCTCGAGGCGGATGTTGGATGCGATGTCGTCCATGATGGAGTTCGCAGTAACGAGCATGCCCTCAAGGAGGTCAGGATCGAGCTTTGCCATGGAATAGTCCTCTCTCGTGGAGACTGATTGGTTGGGTTAGCGAATGGCGGAGGGGGCGCCCTACGATCGGGTCCCGACGTTGTTTCAGGCCCAGTAGATCGTGGTTGCCTGGCGCCGCGCCGCACAGGCGACGAAGGCGTTGAGGCGATGGGGCATGTCGACGAGATGGCCATTGGCAGCGACGGCTTTGCGGAAGGCCTCGAAATCAATCTCGCCGCAGCTGCTCTCCGGATCGCGCGCATGGTCGATTCCAAGGAGGCAGAGCATGTTGGAC
>JAPYSD010000057.1 GCA_029936705.1 Croceicoccus sp.
ACGATCACGGTGCGGCTGCCGCGTCACGTGGAGGACGATTCGAAGCAGCCGAAGACGACGGTCGCCTGACCGGCGGCAGTTCCGGCACGGATTATTTTTCGCTGCCCGCCCGCAGAGTTCTGCGGTTCGGGCGCGATGCTTGTTGTCACGGAAACAAACTGTAACAAAACTGTCACCCGGTGGTCATAGGGGCGTCGGCCTATTGTCATTCAACCGTCATCAAAGTGTAATTCGATGCAGCGTACACTCTCCATTTCCGTTGCCAGTATCGCGATGATCGCGGCCTCTCCCGTGGCTCATGCGCAGCAGGACGAGCAGTCCGCGGACGCCATGCAGGCCGAGCTGTCGGCCATGCGCGCCACCATCGACGCGATGAACGACCGTATCGAGGCGCTGGAGGCCGAACTGGCACGGACACGGACCGATGCACCGGGCGCGTCCGAACCGGCCGCCCTGGCCGCGCAGCAGTCCGCGCTTCCGCCCGCAGCCGCAGCACCTGCCGAGGCGGAGGAAGCGCCCGTCACCTCGATCGCCTGGAAGGGTGCGCCGGTCATCTCTCATCCCGACGGGTGGAGCTTCAAGCCGCGCGGCCGCTTCAACTTCGACGCCGCCTATCTGTCCGCACCCGAATCGACCGGCCAGGACAATGGCTTTTCCAGCGAGGCGCGCCGGATTCGCCTGGGCGTGGAAGGCACCGTCCCGGGCGGTTTCGGCTACAAGGCAGAGTTCGATTTTGCCCAGTCGTCGGTCCTGACGACCGATGCCTATATCGATTACGTCGACGGCAAGCTGACCGTGATCGCGGGCCAGCACAACACGTTCCAGTCGATGGAAGAGCTTTCCAGCTCGCTCCACACGTCCTTTATCGAGCGTGCCGCCTTTACCGACGCGTTCAATTTCGAACGCCGCGTCGGGCTGTCCGGCCAGTACATCACCAAGGACTGGCTGGTTCAGCTTGGCGTCTTCACCGACAATTTCGATACTCTGCAGGACAACAAGAACGCCGGCGGCGACCTGCGCTTCGCCTACACGCCCAGGATCGGCACCACCCAGCTGCACCTGGGCGCATCGCTGCATTATTACGATATCGAGGATGACGGCCTGATCCGTTACCGCCAGCGTCCGCTGGAACATCCCACGGATGTCCGCTTCATCGACACCGGCGTCTTCTCCGCCGACAGCGAGAACGGGCTGGGCCTGGAAGCGACCGCGATCATGGACCGCTTCCACGTCGCGGGCGAGGCATTCTGGCAGCATGTCGAGCGCACCGGCTTTGCCGATCCCACCTTCTTCGGCGGCTATGCCGAGGTCGGATATTTCCTGACGCCCGGCGACCGGCGCGGTTACAAGAAGGGCATTTTCGACCGGATCCGCCCCGCCAATCCGGTCAACGAAGGCGGGCCCGGCGCGTGGCAGATCAACCTGCGCTACGATTTCCTCGACCTGGACGACAAGGACATCACCGGCGGGGAGCAGAACCTGTACGGCCTGTCACTGATCTGGACGCCGACCCACTACACCCGCTTCCTGCTGAACTATGCCTATATCGAGTATGACGGCTCGGTCTATCCGACCGCGGACGGCGATACGTCCTATGGCGTGAACAGCTTCGGCGCGCGGGCCCAGCTGGATTTTTGAGCGAAAAAGTCGGGCCGCATAAATCCCGCAATTCCATAGACTTGATACCGCCGCACTGCGCCCAATGTCACATAACTGTCATAATCAGTCCATATTGGCGCGTGCGATTCGAAAGGAAATAATTTCATGCGCATGATGAAGCCCCTCCTGCTGGCCGCGCTTTCGGCCGCCACCCTCGCGGCTTGCGGCGGTCCGCAGTCATCCGGCCGCGACCAGATCAAGGCCGTGGGCTCCTCCACCGTATATCCGTTCGCCAAGGCCGCGGCCGAGGAGTTCAGCAGGACCTATCCGCAGTTCTCTTCGCCGATCATCGAATCGACCGGTACCGGCGGCGGCTTCAAGCTGTTCTGCGGCGGCGTCGGCACCCAGTATCCGGACATCGCCAATGCGTCGCGCCGCATGAAGCCTTCGGAAATGGAAACCTGCATGGCCAATGGCGTGACCGACGTGGTCGAGCTGCAGGTTGGCCTCGACGGTATCGCGATCGCCGAATCGCGCGAGGGGCAGAACTTCTCGCTGACCCCGGCGCAGGTGTACGAGGCGCTGGCCGCCGAACCCTATGGCAAGCCGCAGACCGCGAAGAACTGGTCGGACATCGACCCCTCGTTCCCGAACGAGCCGATCCTGGTGTACGGCCCCCCGCCGACGTCGGGCACGCGCGACGCGCTGGCCGAGCTGATCCTGACGGCGGGCTGCAACACCAACCCCACCATCGCGGCGATGAAGGAAAGCGACGAGGATCGCTACGAGCAGATCTGCACCGAGGTGCGCGGCGACGGCGCCTATGTCGAGCAGGGCGAGAACGACAATCTGATCGTGCAGAAGCTGGCGACGAACCCCAAGGCGATCGGCGTTTTCGGCTATTCCTTCCTCGAGGAAAACGCCGACAAGCTGCGCGGGCTCAGCCTGGGCGGATACGAGCCGACCTATGAAAACATCGCCAGCGGCGATTATCCCGGCGCCCGTCCGCTGTATATCTATGTGAAGAAGCAGCATGTGGAAGCCGTGCCCGGTCTCAAGGAGTATCTCTCGACTTGGACGGATAACTGGGGCAAGGACGGCCTGCTTACGAGCAAGGGCATGATCGCCTCCACGCCAGAGGTGGCAGCCCGCAACGCCGAGGTGGCTTCGAATCTGACGACGATTCAAGCCACCGATCTGCAATAAAGCGAGCCTAATACCCTAGCGATGTCGCCAGCAATTCTCGTCCTTCTTGCACTCGGCCTGGGCTTGGCCGGGTGGCTGGCGGCTCGCTCCCGGGCCTATGCGTTCGGCGCGAACGGGGCGCAGCGCCTTCATTCGCTGCCCAGCTATCACGCATGGTACGTGGCGCTGTGGGCATTCGTGCCCGCGATCCTGATGGCCCTGATCTGGAGCGCGGTCAGCCCGCAGCTGGTGCTGCAGGCGATGTTGAGCCACCCCGCCGCGGACGCGCTTCCGCCCTTCGGCCTGGCGCGCAACACCATCCTGGGTGAAGCGATCGGGGTCGCAAGCGGCGACATGCAGGCCGTTTTCGACCCGCGCGCCCAGCCGCTGGTGGAACCTGCCCGCGCGGCTCTGTCGCGCTATGGGATGATCGGTCTTGCCATCACCCTTGTCGCCGGTTTCGCGGGCGGCGCATTCGCCTTCCTCAAGCTGAGGCCCGATTTCACCGCCCGCACCAAGGTCGAGCGGATGATCATGGCCATGCTGCTGCTCGCCTCGCTGGTCGCGATCCTGACGACGTTCGGGATCCTGGCGTCGCTGGTGTTCGAAACCGCGCGCTTCTTCGGCATGGTCAATCCGATCGACTTCCTGTTCGGAACGCACTGGTCGCCCGACCCGATGCGCGATCCCGCCTATGCCGCGGGCGAGGATTACGGCGCCCTGCCTCTGTTCTGGGGAACGATCTACATCGGCGCGATCATCGCGATGGTGGTCGCCATCCCGCTCGGCATGGGCAGCGCGGTCTATCTGACGCAATATGCCTCGCCCAGCCTGCGCCGCTGGCTGAAACCGATCCTCGAGATTCTCGCGGGCGTGCCGACCGTGGTCTATGGCTATTTCGCCGCGCTGACCGTCGCCCCGTTCATCCGCGACGTCGCGCAAGGCATCGGCATTTCCAGCGCCAGCAGCGAAAGCGCGCTGGCGGCGGGCCTGATCATGGGGGTGATGATCATTCCCTTCGTGTCGTCGATGGCCGACGATTCGATCGCGGCAGTGCCCTCCGCGATGCGCGACGGCAGCCTTGCCATGGGTGCGACGCAATCGGAAACGATCCGCAAGGTGCTGATCCCCGCCGCGCTGCCGGGCATCGTCGCCGGTGTCATGCTGGCGGTATCGCGCGCGATCGGCGAAACGATGATCGTCGTGATGGCAGCGGGCGCGTCGGCCAATCTTTCCGCCAATCCGCTGGAAAGCATGACCACCGTCACCTATCAGATCGTCGCCATGCTGACAGGCGAAGGCAGCTTCGACCATCCAGCGACCCTGTCCGCCTTTGCGCTGGGCATGGTGCTGTTCGCCGTGACGCTGACGTTGAACTTCATCGCCTTGCGCGTGGTGAAGCGCTACCGCGAAGCATATGAGTAGGGATGCGATGAACACCGCCTCGCCCTCCGATTTCGCCGACATCGACCGGCAGCGCGCCCAGCGCAACGCCCGGCTCGAGAAGCGGCTGAAGAAACGCTACGCGGCAGAGCGGCGGTTCAAGCTGCTCGCGATGTTCTCGGTGCTGATCTCGGTCGCCGTGCTGGCGGTGCTGCTGGTGGCGATGACGTCGAACGGCATCGCCGGCTTTACCCGCGCCGAGATGAAGGTCCCGATCGACTTCGGCGAGCTTGGCCTTGCCGTCGACAAGAGCCAGCTCGACCAGCCGGGTGCGGAAAACGTGCTGCGTTCCGCCGGTCTCGGCGACGCGCTGCAGTTCGCGGCGACGCAGGCCTATGGCGCCGATGTCGCGGCCGAACTGGGCGGCGGCGCCGCGCGCGACCTGGCGTCGAAGATCGCGGCAGACCCCGACATGCTGGACGGCGAGGCGACCGTGTGGCTGCCGGTGGACGAGGACCTGGCCGCCGCCTATCGCGGCGAGGGTTCGCCGGAACTGCAGGCCATGGCCGCGCGGCTGAAGGACGAAGGCGTGCTGACCCGCGCGTTCGACTGGGGCTTTCTGGCGCGAGCCGATGCCACCGATCCGCAGGAAGCGGGCATCTGGGGCGCGCTCAAGGGATCGCTGCTGACGATGCTTGTCACCCTCGTCCTGGCCTTCCCCATCGGCGTGCTGTCGGCCGTCTATCTTGAAGAATACGCGCCCAAGAACAAGTGGACCGACATCATCGAGGTGTCGATCAATAATCTCGCGGCGGTGCCCTCGATCATCTTCGGCCTGCTGGGCCTTGCGGTGTTCCTGTGGATCTTTCCGAATCTTCGGTCCGCACCCATCATCGGCGGCATGACGCTGGCGCTAATGACAATGCCGGTGATCGTGATCAGCGGGCGCAATGCGATCAAGTCGGTGCCGCCCTCGATTCGCGACGGCGCGCTGGCGATCGGCGCATCGCCGGTGCAGGTCGTGTTCCACCACGTCCTGCCGCTGGCCCTGCCCGGCATCCTGACCGGCACCATCATCGGCATGGCCCGCGCGCTGGGCGAAACCGCGCCGCTGCTGATGATCGGCATGCGCGCCTTTGTCGCCACCCCGCCTGCGGGTTTCACCTCTCCATCCAGCGTATTGCCCGTCCAGATCTTCCTGTGGTCGGACGAGATCGATCGCGGCTTCGTCGAACGTACCTCTGCCGCGATCATCGTGCTATTGCTGTTCCTGTTGGCCATGAACGGCCTCGCCATCTACCTGCGGAACAAGTTCGAACGCCGCTGGTAACTCCTGAGACCGTCAAATGAAGATGACCATGCCAGAACAGAACACGGCCGAGGCCACCACGCAGACCGCCGCTGCTGCGAAACCGAAGATTTCGGCCAGCGGCGTCTCGGTATTCTACGGGGACAAGAAAGCGATCGACGACGTCTCGATCGACGTCCACACGCGCTATGTCACCGCGTTCATCGGCCCGTCCGGCTGCGGCAAGTCGACGTTCCTGCGAAGCCTGAACCGCATGAACGACACGATCGCCAGCGCCCGGGTGGAGGGCGAGATCCTGCTGGACGGCGAGGACATCTATCGCTCGCGCATGGATGTCGTGCAGCTGCGCGCGCGGGTCGGCATGGTGTTCCAGAAGCCGAACCCGTTTCCAAAGTCGATCTATGAGAACATCGCCTACGGTCCGCGCATCCACGGTCTTGCCTCAAGCAAGGCGGAGATGGACCGCATCGTCGAAGAATCGCTGCAACGCGCAGGCCTTTGGGACGAGGTGAAGGACCGGCTCGCCGATTCGGGCACGGCGCTTTCCGGCGGCCAGCAGCAGCGCCTGTGCATCGCGCGCGCCATCGCGGTCGACCCCGAGGTGATCCTGATGGACGAACCGTGCTCCGCGCTCGACCCGATCGCGACTGCGCGGATCGAGGAACTGATCGACGAATTGCGCGGGCGATATGCCATCGTGATCGTCACCCACTCGATGCAGCAGGCGGCCCGCGTGTCGCAGCGCACGGCGTTTTTCCACATGGGAAAGATGGTCGAGTACGGCAAGACAAGTGACATCTTCACCAATCCGCGCGAGGAACGGACGAAGGACTATATTACGGGGCGCTACGGCTGATCATGGAACATACGGTCAAAGCGTTCGAAGAGGACATCACCCGCCTGCGCGGGCTGGTCGCCGAAATGGGCGGCCTTGCAGAGCTGTCGGTCCAGGAATCGCTCGATGCCATCGTGAATGGCGACGAGGAGCTGGGCAATCGCGTCATCGCCCGCGACAAGGAAATCGACACGCTGGAGATGGAGATCGACCGGCTGGCGGTTCGCACCATCGCGCTGCGTGCCCCCATGGCCGACGATCTGCGCGAAGTCATCGCCGCTCTGAAGATCGCCGGCGTGGTCGAGCGGATCGGCGATTATGCCAAGAACATCGCCAAGCGCGTCAACCGGATCGAAGGGCGCCGCCGCTTTGAACCGCTGGCGCTGATCCCCGCCATGGGCGAGATCGCGGTCGAGATGGTGCACGACGTGCTGACCGCCTATGCTGCGCGCGATCCGATGCTGGCCAAGGAAGTGATCGCCCGCGATGCGCGGGTCGATGCGTTCTACGACAGCATCTTCCGCAACGTGGTCACCCACATGGTCGAGAATCCCGCCACCATCGGCAGCGCGGCCCAGTTGCTGTTCGTCGCCCGCAATATCGAGCGGGTCGGCGATCACGCGACCAATGTCGCGGAAATGGTGCACTTCTCCGCGACCGGTATCTATCCCCCGGACCGCGAGGATCACGAGGGCTGATCGCCGGACCTTGTCCAATCGGCGGATCCCGGTCGCAGAAGTTTCAATCCCCTGTCATATGCTGGTAATATTAGGCGTGTGATGGGGTGACTGACTGCCACTGACAAGGATCCGAAGACGTGCCCGCACCGCGCCTGCTTCTCGTCGAAGACGATCTCTCGCTTGCCGAGTTGCTGCAATACCGTTTCGAGGCCGAGGGTTACGAAGTGCATGTCACCGGAGACGGTGACGAGGCCCTGATCCTGGCCGACGAACAGGCCCCCGACCTCGTCATCCTGGACTGGATGGTCGAGGGCACCAGCGGCATCGAGATCTGCCGCCGCCTGCGCCGCGACAAGGAAACGGCGCACGTCCCCATCGTCATGCTGACCGCACGCGGCAGCGAGGATGACCGGATCCGCGGACTGGAGACCGGCGCCGACGATTACGTGACCAAGCCCTTCTCTCCGCGCGAGCTGATCGCCCGGGTCGGCGCGGTGCTGCGCCGCGTGCGCCCTGCCCTTGCCGGCGAGATGCTGGAAGTCGGCGATATCCGCCTCGACGCGACCAGCCACAAGGCGACGCGCCGCGGCCATTCGCTGCAGCTTGGCCCGACCGAGTTCCGCCTGCTGCGGTTTTTCATGGAACACCCCGGACGCGTCTTCAGCCGCGGACAATTGCTCGACGCGGTGTGGGGAACGGGCAGCGACATCGAGCTGCGGACCGTCGATGTCCATATTCGCCGCCTTCGTAAGGGCTTAACGGTAGAGGGCAGCAAGGACCCCGTTCGGACCGTCCGTTCCGCAGGATATGCCTTCGAAGCGGCCTAGTCATTTTTGCTGCGCTGCAAGATTGACATAAGATTAACCGAAGAGCAGCGTCCCTTTTCTCGGGTACGTAACCGAAGAACTATCAGTACATCGGGGGTCGCCCGAGGGAGACTTGTGTCTTTCGCACAAGTTCCGACAAGGGGAAAATTGATGAAAACTGTTAGACTACTTGCGCCGCTGCTTGCGGCGACGATGGCGTTTGCCTGCCCTCAACTTGCCATGGCGCAGGACGAATGGCCGGTCGTCGGCGCCGAATACGTCGAGGTGTCGGGGATCGAGATCGATGACGGTCACGGGCTCGACTATGCCAATCACCTGGCCGGCATGTGGCGCAAGGGCCAGGACTTCGCCATGGAGCAGGGCTGGATCACCGGTTACGAGGTGCTGGTCAATTCCTTCCCGCGCAAGGGCGAACCCGACGTCTACCTGCTTACCCGCTGGACCGAATGGGAAACGCCCGAGGAAGAGGAACGCCGCGCCGCCGCCTATCGCGCGCATATGGCGATGACGGAATCGCAGATGCAGGAAGCGTCGAGCCAGCGCGCGGATTACCGCACGGTGGCCAGCTCGATGCTGCTGCGCTCCATGAAGTTCCGTAACTGAAGCGGGCGATTGAACCGCTACCATCGAACGAGGAACGGGACCTGGTCGCACCCGTCTCCTTGCTAGCGGCAGAAGCTGCCATAACCGCGCGCCGCCTGATCGAGATGGAAATGATCGGAATGCAGCGCATTATATTCCGGCGACAGCACGGTTCCGAACACATCGCAGGCGCCGTCCCGAACCTGGCGGAGAAACGCGGCTTCCCGGTCCTGCGTCCCGTCGCCTGACCAGTCCGCGGACAGGGTGATGCTTCGGCCATCCTCCAGCGTGAAGCCCGCGATATCGATCGCATTGGCGGTTGCATGTTCGCTCCACCGTCCGGTCGAACTGCCGTTGACGCGGCGGCAGCTATAGGTGCCAAGCTGCTGCAGGCTTGCGACCCTGCTGCCCAGCAATTCCTCTGCCGCAGGCTGCACCCGGTGCCGCATCCACCAGACCAGCGCGGCGTTGACCGGGCAGCTCGCTTCATTGACGGCGGGGGTCAGCATCAGGCCCCGCGGCTCGCTGCCTGCAATCCGAAGCCTGTCCTCGCGCCGGCATTCGCCTTCGCCCGCGAGATCGAGCACGGTGAAGTCCACGCCTGCCCGTGCCAACGCATCGCGGCACATGGCCGGATCGCCGCGCAGCGCTGCCAGCTTGGTCGATGTCGCCCAGCCCTCCGGCCCATCGAGGTCGAGCGGCGCGCGCGGATCATGTTCAGGATGCGCCTTGAACCAGCCATGGGCACCGGCCAGCAATGCCAGCAGGCCCAGCAATATCATGGCGATCCGGTCGATGCGGAACGGGCGGGCGGGCAGGCGCTTTGCGATCTTCACGTCAGTGAAAGTCGCGGGATGGCGGAAGTATCCGGGGAATGATCCGCACGTCGCGGGGATGCCGCCCCTGGAAGCCGCATTCGCGGTTGCCTGCGGGGGGCGGCTCCCACGGGTCGATCGGCAGCGCCGCGCCATCGGGCGCGGTGTCGGGTGCAGGTATGGGAAAATCGTCACGCAGATTGTCGCGCGGCCCCACCTTGTCGGGCAGCGGGCTCTGCACGTGGTCGGCCCGCGCCATGGCGGTCGGCATCATGTCGTCCGACAATGCGTGCAGCGTGTGGTTGGCATCCACCATGTGCTGCACGATCACGTGCACGACATCGTCGTCATATTCGACGCGCCCGCGCACTTCCATCAGCCGGGCACCCATCACCACCTTGCGGTACTTCTCCTTCAGATGCGGCCAGACGACCAGGTTGATGACACCGGTCTCGTCCTCCAGCGTGATGAAGCACACGCCCTTGGCGCTGCCGGGACGCTGGCGGATCAGCACGACACCCGCGACCTGCACGTTCGACCGGTATTTCCGCTCGCGCAGGTCGCAGGCGCGGATGAAGCCGCGTTCGGCAAGGCCCGCCCGCAGGAAAGCCATGGGATGCGCCTTAAGCGACAGGCGCATGGTCTGGTAATCGGCCACCACCTCTTCCGACAGGGGCATGGCGGGCAGGACGGCCGGCTCCGCTTCGGCTCCCTCGTCCCGTGCCCGCGCCGCCTCGAACAGGGGGAGCGGCGGGGCGGAGACGATGGAACGCGCATCCCACAGCGCCTGCCTGCGGGTCAGGCGCATCGAGGTGAAGGCATCGGCGCTCGCCAGCCGCTCGATATGGGCGGCGGGAATGCCGGACCGCTCGCGCAGGGCGGCGACGTCGGGGAATGGCCCGTGATCCTCGCGCGCCGCGATCAGGCGTGCGGCGACGTGTTCGGGCAGCCCGTCCACCTGCCGCAGGCCAAGGCGCAGCGCCACCCGGCCATTCGCGACCGGGCCATTCGCAACCGGCTCGAGCGTGCAGTCCCATTGCGACAGGTTCACGTCGGCGGGCCGCACTTCAACCCCGTGCTCGGCCGCGTCGCGCACGATCTGCGCGGGCGCATAGAAACCCATCGGCTGCGAATTCAGCAGCGCGCAGGCAAAGGCCGCGGGGTAATGGCATTTCAGCCAGCTCGACACATAGACCAGGTGGGCAAAGCTGGCCGCGTGGCTTTCGGGAAAGCCATATTCGCCGAACCCACGGATCTGGTTGAAGCAGCGCTGCGCGAATTCGCGGTCATAGCCGCGGTCCACCATGCGTTCGACCATCATGTCCTGAAGCTCGTCCACCATGCCGCGCGAGCGGAAGGTCGCCATCGCTTTGCGCAGGCGGTTCGCCTCTGCCGAAGAGAACTTCGCGGCATCCAGTGCGATCTTCATTGCCTGTTCCTGGAAGATGGGCACGCCCAGCGTGCGGCCCAGGATGCTGGACAGTTCGTCGGGCGGCCCGTGCGCGGGACCGGGCGCCGGTATCTCCACCCGCTCCTCGCCCCGGCGGCGTTTCAGATAGGGATGCACCATGTCGCCCTGGATCGGGCCGGGACGCACGATGGCGACCTGGATGACCAGGTCGTAGAACTCGCGCGGGCGCAGGCGCGGCAGCATGTTCATCTGCGCCCGGCTCTCCACCTGGAACACGCCGAGGCTGTCGCCTTTTCGCAGCATCGCATAGGTCTCGGGATCCTCGCGCGGGACGGTGGCCAGCGTCAGCGCGCGGCCATGATGATCGCGCACGAGGTCGAGGCACTTGCGGATGCAGGTCAGCATGCCCAGCGCCAGCACGTCGACCTTCAATATGCCCAGCGCCTCGATATCGTCCTTGTCCCATTCGATGAAACTGCGGTCCGGCATCGCGCCATTGCCGATCGGCACCGTCTCGGTCAGTGCGCCCTGCGTCAGGATGAAGCCGCCGACATGCTGCGACAGGTGCCGCGGCATGCCGATCATCTGCTGGGTCAGCTTCAGCACGCGCCGCAGGTGCGGATCGGTGATGTCCATGCCGGTCTCGGCCACATGCGCCTCGCCGATTTCGCGCCCCCAGCCGCCCCAGACGGTGCCCGCCAGCTTCGAGGTCACG
>JAPYSD010000058.1 GCA_029936705.1 Croceicoccus sp.
AGTTCATGGTCCGCAACACCTATATCTATCCGCCCGAACCCAGCATGCGGATCATTTCGGACATCTTCGCCTATACGGCGGACCATATGCCGAAGTTCAACTCGATCTCGATCTCCGGCTATCATATGCAGGAAGCGGGCGCGACGCAGGTGCAGGAGCTGGCCTTCACCATCGCCGACGGCATGGAATATGTGAAATACGGCGTCGCCAGCGGACTCGATATCGACAAGTTTGCCGGGCGGCTATCGTTCTTTTTCGCCATCGGCATGAATTTCTTCATGGAAGTGGCAAAGCTGCGCGCGGCCCGCACCCTGTGGCACCGCGCTATGACGCAGCTGGGCGCGCAATCCGAACGCTCGAAGATGCTGCGTACCCATTGCCAGACCAGCGGCGTTTCGCTGACCGAGCAGGATCCGTACAACAATGTCATCCGCACCACGGTCGAGGCGATGGCCGCGATGCTGGGCGGCACGCAGTCGCTGCACACCAATGCGCTGGACGAGGCGATCGCGCTGCCCACCGATTTCAGCGCGCGCATCGCCCGCAACACGCAGATCGTGCTGCAGGAAGAAACCGGCATGACCAATGTCGTCGATCCTTTGGGCGGATCCTATTACGTCGAGGCGCTGACCAAGGATCTCGTCGACGAGGCATGGGCCATCATAGAGAAGGTGGAGGCCGAGGGCGGCATGGCGAAGGCCGTCGCCGCGGGCTGGCCCAAAGGCATGATCGAGGAAGCCGCCGCCGCGCGCCAGGCGCGCGTCGACCGGGGCGAGGACGTCATCGTCGGCGTCAACAAGTTCCGCCTGTCCGAGGAAGAGCCGATCGAGACGCTCGACATCGACAACACCGCCGTGCGCCAGTCGCAGATCCGGCGGCTGGAAAAGATGCGCTCAACCCGCGACGAAGCGAAGTGCCAGGCCGCGCTGGAAGCCTTGCGCGAAGGGGCGAAGGGCGACGGCAATCTGCTGGCGCTGGCCGTCAATGCGGCGCGCGAACGCGCCAGCCTTGGCGAGATTTCCGACGCGATGGAGGCTGCCTTTGGTCGCTATGACACCATGCCGAAGCCGGTAAAGGGCGTTTATGGCGCGGCCTATGCCGATGACAGCCGCTATCAGGCGGTCGTGGATGGCGTGGACGCGGTCGAACGCCGGATGGGCCGCAAACCGCGCGTGATGATCGCCAAGATGGGCCAGGATGGTCACGACCGCGGTGCGAACGTGATCGCCAGCGCGTTCGGCGACATGGGTTTCGACGTCACCACCGGGCCACTGTTCCAGACGCCGCAGGAAACGCTGGAGATGGCGCTGGAACGCGATGTCGACCTGATCGGCGCCTCGTCACTGGCGGCGGGGCACAAGACATTGATTCCCGAGCTGATCCGCCTGCTGAAGGACGCGGGCCGCAGCGACATCAAGGTGACCGCCGGCGGGGTGATTCCGTCGAGCGACTACGAATTCCTGCGCAACGCAGGCGTGCAGGGCATCTATGGCCCCGGCACGAACGTGGTGGAAGCGGCAGCCGACGTGCTGCGCCTGCTGGGCCACAACATGCCGCCCGCGGACATGGACGAGGCGGCAGAGTAGACCATGACCCTCGGCTTTTCGGTGGAAACGCTGCTTCCTGACGCGCGGGTGTCCGGCCCGCTGCGCATGGGACTGGTGCGTCTGGCCGAGGGCGATTGGCTGGCGAGGAGCCCTGACCTGCGGCCCCGCAATGCCATCTTCGACGCCCATCCCGAAGCCGTGCAGGTCTTTGCCGAGGCCCGCCCTGCCGAGGCGGAACTGTGCGGAATGCTGGGCGTCACCGGGGGGATCGGACAGGCGGCGCGCGGGCACTGGGAAGATTTCTGTATCTTGACGCAGGATGCGCCCGGCTCGGCCTATCGCCTGACCGGCGCGGCTGTCGGCTTTCCGACCGACTGGCAGCTGGCGGAAAAGATGGGCAAGCCGATCGGTGCGGTCCACGAACCGATCGACGGTTATGCCGAGCAATTGTCGGCGGGTGTCGACCGCTTCCTGGACGGATTGCGCGCGCCGCATGTGTTCGGGCGCACCAACGCCTTCGTGGTGCCGAACGGACTTTGGCGTTACCTGCCCGCCGACGATCCGGCGGAGCGTTACGCCCATGTCACGCCCGAGAACGCGGGCGAGACCCTTTATGTGCGCTGCGAACGCGAAACCTTGCGCCGCCTGCCGAAGTCGCAGGCCATCGTCTTTACCATCGGCGTGCATGTCGCACCGCTCGGCAGCCTGTCCGACGCGGGCGTTGCGCGGATTGCCGAAACGCTCCACGGTTTCGGCGCAGGCGAGGGTGACCGCCGCGCCGCACCGCATTATGCCCACGCGCTCTCCGCCTATGCAGAGGCGCGCCAGAGGAAAGCCGCATGACCACTACCGCCCCCATCCGCTCCATGGTTCGTAACGACTGGACCCGCGAGGAAATCGCCGAGCTGTTCGACCTGCCCTTCACCGAGCTGGTCTTCCGCGCGGCCGAGGTTCATCGCGCCCATCACCGCCCGAACACGGTACAGCGTTCGACGCTTCTGTCGATCAAGACGGGCGGCTGCCCCGAGGATTGCGGCTATTGCAGCCAGTCCGCGCATAACGACAGCGGGCTGAAGGCGACCAAGCTGATGGAAGTGCAACAGGTGCTGCAATCCGCGGCACAGGCGAAGGACATGGGCAGCACCCGCTTCTGCATGGGCGCCGCCTTTCGCAACCCCAAGCCCCGCGACATGCCCGCGCTGACCGAGATGGTGCGCCAGGTAAAGGCGATGGGCCTGGAAACCTGCATGACGGCGGGCATGCTGACGGGTGAACAGGCCGCGCAGCTGGCCGATGCAGGCCTCGACTACTACAACCATAACATCGACACCGGCCCCGAATATTACGAGCGCGTGGCGACCACCCGCAGCCTGGGCGACCGGCTGCTGACACTGGAGCATGTGCGTGCGGCGGGCATCAACGTCTGCTGCGGCGGGATCGTCGGCATGGGCGAAACGCGCGAGGACCGCGTCGGCTTCGTCCACGTGCTGGCGACCATGGAGGATCACCCCGAGAGCGTTCCGGTCAACGCGCTGGTCCCGGTCAAGGGTACGCCGCTGGGCGATATGCTGGCCGATACGCCCATGGCCCAGATCGATGAGATCGAGTTCGTCCGCACGGTTGCGGTGGCGCGCATCACCATGCCCGAAAGCATGGTCCGGCTGTCCGCCGGGCGCGAGAGCATGAGCGCCTCGACCCAGGCGCTCTGCTTCATGGCGGGTGCCAATTCGATCTTCAGCGGTGAGCAATTGCTGACCGCCCCCAACGCGGGCGACGACAGCGACGATGCGTTGTTCGCTCGGCTGGGGCTGGAAGCCATGGCGGCACCTGATGCCGATACCGGAAGCTGCGCCAGCATGCCCGCAGAGGCGGCCGAGTGATCGCGGCGCTCGTCCTGCTGGCGGCCACGCAGGCCGGGCCCTGTGCCGATGCGGTGACGCAGGCGGACCTGAACCGCTGCTCCGCCACGGAGTACGAGGCCGCCGATGCCGAATTGAACGCGGCATGGCGCGAACTGCGGACAGTCGCGAAACAGCGCGGCATGTTCGACAGCGTACTGGCCGCCCAGCGCGCATGGATCCCCTTTCGCGACGCGCATTGCAAGGCGGTCGCGGCGCAATATGCGGGCGGTTCCATCGTCCCGCTGATCGCCAATCGCTGCATGACCGAACTGACAGAAACCCGGACCGCGCAATTGCGCGCGCTTGCCGAGACAAACTGACCGAGAGAGGAAGCCGCCTGTGTTCAAGAAGATCCTGATCGCAAACCGGGGCGAAATCGCGTGCCGCGTGATCAAGACCGCGCGCCGCATGGGCATCGCGACCGTCGCCGTCTATTCCGACGCCGATGCACGCGCGCCCTTCGTCCAGATGGCGGACGAGGCGGTTCACATCGGCCCGGCGGCGGCTGCGGAAAGCTATCTCGTGGCGGACAAGATCATCGCCGCCGCCAAGCAGACCGGCGCGGAAGCGGTGCACCCGGGCTATGGCTTCCTTTCCGAACGCGCCAGCTTTGTCGAGGCACTGGCGGCGGAGAACATCGCCTTCATCGGTCCGCCGGCGAACGCGATCGCCGCGATGGGCGACAAGATCGAATCGAAGAAGCTGGCGCGCGAGGCGGGCGTGAACGTGGTGCCCGGCTTCGTCGGCGAGATCCGCGATACCGACCACGCGGTCGAGATCGCGAACGACATCGGCTATCCGGTGATGATGAAGGCCAGCGCCGGCGGCGGGGGCAAGGGCATGCGCCTTGCCTATAGCGAGAAGGACGTGCGCGAAGGGTTCGAGGCGACCAAGCGCGAGGGGCTGAACTCGTTCGGTGACGACCGCGTCTTCATCGAGAAGTTCATCGAGAACCCGCGCCATATCGAGATCCAGATCCTGGGCGACCAGCACGGCAATATCCTCTACCTGAACGAGCGGGAATGCTCGATCCAGCGCCGCCACCAGAAGGTGGTCGAGGAAGCGCCGTCGCCCTTCGTGACCCCGAAGATGCGCAAGGCCATGGGCGAACAATGCGTCGCGCTGGCCCGGGCGGTCGGCTATTTCAGCGCGGGCACGGTCGAACTGATCGTCAGCGGCGCCGACAAGACGGGGGAGAGCTTCTACTTCCTGGAAATGAACACGCGCCTGCAGGTGGAACATCCCGTCACCGAGGCGATCACGAAGATCGACCTGGTCGAGCAGATGATCCGGGTTGCCGCCGGTGAAAAGCTGGCGATGACGCAGGACGACATCGGGATCGACGGCTGGGCGATCGAGAACCGCGTCTATGCCGAGGACCCCTATCGCGGCTTCCTGCCCAGCACGGGGCGGCTAGTGCGTTACGATCCGCCGGTCGAGGGCTGGACCGACGACGGGGAAGGCAACGGGCGCCGGGGCGTCGATGGCATCCGCGTCGACGACGGCGTCTATGACGGCGGCGAAGTGTCGATGTTCTACGACCCGATGATTGCCAAGCTGGTGACCTGGGCGCCCACCCGTGAAGAGGCCGCGGACCTGCAGATCGCCGCGCTGGACGCGTTCGATATCGAGGGTCTTGGCCACAACATCGATTTCCTCTCAGCCGTGATGCAGCATCCGCGCTTCCGCAGCGGCGAGCTCACCACCGGCTTCATCGACGAGGAATATCCCGAGGGCTTCGAAGGGGCCCCCGCCGATGAGGCGCTGGGCCTGAGGCTGTCCGCGATGGCATGTTTCATCGCCGCTGCGCACGCGGACCGCGCTCGCCGGGTCGAAGGGCAGCTAGGCAACCGCCTTTCGCCGCCCGCCGAATGGGTGGTGGAGATCGGGGACGTGCGGCACGAGGTGACCCTGACCGAAGACGCCATCACCATCGATGGCGCCAAGATCGACATCTCGATGGAATATACGCCGGGTCAGCGCCTGGTCAGCGCGGTGTTCGACAGCGACGAAGAGGGCGAGGGCGGCGAGCCGCTGACCGCGAAGGTCGAGGGAATCGCCGCCGGTTTCGCCCTGACGACCCGCGGCGCGCGGCACAGGCTGCGCGTGCTGCCCGCGCATGTCGCCCGTTATCAGAAGCACATGATCGAGAAGATCCCGCCCGACATGTCGAAGTTCCTGGTCTGTCCGATGCCGGGCCTGCTGGTCTCGCTGAACGTGGGTGAGGGCGACAAGGTCGAGCAGGGGCAGCCGCTGGCCGTCGTCGAGGCGATGAAGATGGAGAACATCCTGCGCGCCGAGAAATCGGGCACGATCAAGGCGGTGAACGCCAAGGCCGGCGATTCGCTAGCGGTCGACGCCATCATCCTCGAAATGGAATAATGCACGTCGATCAAAGCGCCAGCACACCGCCTGCCGATACGATTGCCTTCGACGATTTCCTCAAGGTCGATATCCGTGTCGGTACGGTGGTGGAGGCACAGCCATTCGAAAAGGCGCGCAAGCCCAGCCTGATCCTCCACATCGATTTCGGCCCGGCGCTGGGAGTGAAGAAGACCAGCGCGCAGATCGCCGCGCTCTATAAGCCTGAGGAACTGGTAGGGCGGCAACTGGCGGCGGTGGTGAACTTCCCGCCGCGCCAGATCGGGCCGCTGATGTCGGAAGTGCTTACCCTGGGGTTCGTCGATGCAGAAGGGCGCGTCACGCTCTTTTCCCCGGACGGGCCGGTACCGGATGGCGCGCGCCTGCTTTGAACCTACCGGGCGGGGGCCGCGTTCGCCTCAATGAACCAGCGGTCGCGGCCTTCCAGCCCGATCGCTGTCAGCCTGCCCGATCGGAATGCACCGGTATCGATACCGATGCGATTGGGGCGGTCGGAACGCGGACCGATTTCGACTTCTTCACGGATCGTGTGGCCATGCACCACGCAAACGTCGAGCGGTGCGTCGTGGCTGAGGAAAGGCTCGCGAATCCAGCGCAGATCGCGTCCCACCTGTTCTTCGAGCGCGACGGTCGGGTTGATGCCGGCATGGACGAACAGATAGTCGCCGATCCGGATCATGTCCTCCATCGCCTCGATGAACTCGATATCGGCCAGCGGGACCGCCTCGCGCGCCAGCCGGGCGAGATCGGTCAAGGAAGCCGTGCGATAGACCTTGAGCGGTATGGGGTAGCTCAGCAGGGTTTCCCGTCCGCCGACGCGCAGGAAGTGGCGCAGGTTCTCGTCACTGTCGAGCGCGCGCAGCATCATCTCCTCATGGTTGCCCATGAGCATGCGCACCTTGCGCAGCGCCGCCCAGTCGCGGGCGCGTGCGATGACGCCCGCGCTGTCGGGGCCGCGATCGATCAGATCGCCCAGCAGGATGATCGTGGTGTCGGCCTCGCCGCGTGCGGCGTCGTCCGCCTCGATCGATTCGATCAGGTCATCGAAAAGGTCGCGCCGACCGTGAATGTCGCCCACCGCGTACACACGCTGACCTTGTGGGATGGAAGGGCCCTGCAGCGGCTCTCCGCGCTGGCGATCGAGGATGTCGCGAAAGAAATTCATGATGCATTTTTGCCTTTGACCCGACCTAGTTAATGATCGCTGAATCCTGCGACAAGGCGTTCGTGATCGACGTTCGGCGCTTTTAGCAAACTTGTCATATCCATGCGCCGAATGGGGTTTCGTTGCAAGAAATCCACACCAACGGACCCGATTGACACAGAAAGTTAAGATTTGCCTTGTGCACTGCAGCAAGTGACTGCAGGCAGGCAACGCATGTCCTCGACACGCGCTGATAGATAAGGCGCGGCGGGGGATTGTCAGGAGGGGCGAGGATCCTTGGACAATGATGAGGGAAAAAACATGAAGAATCTTCTCCGCGCAGCAACGGCCGCCTCCGTGCTCGCAGGCTCGCTCGTGGTCGCGGCACCCGCTTTCGCACAGGACGAGAGCGATATTTCCGTGTCCGCGAACGTCGCGATGGTCACTGATTACCGTTTCCGCGGCGTCAGCTATTCGGGTGGCGACTTCGCGATCCAGGGCGGCTTCGACATCGCTCACTCCAGCGGTTTCTATGTCGGCACCTGGGCCTCGTCGCTCGACGACCAGACGGCCGGCTATGGCGACACCGAACTCGACATCTATGGCGGCTACAGCGGAGCGATCAACGACACGCTGTCGTTCGATGTCGGCATGCTGATCTACATCTATCCCAGCGCAGCGGGCACGAACAACGACTATTGGGAGCCCTATGCCTCGGTGACTGCGGCTGTCGGTCCTGCGGAAGTGACCGCCGGTGTCGCCTATGCGTGGGAACAGGATTCGGTCAGCAGCTCGTTCGCCGATGACAACCTCTACCTGTACACCGATGTCGGATTCGGCATCCCCAACACGCCCGTGTCCGTCAGCGGTCACCTGGGCTATACCGACGGTTCGTTCTCTTCGCCGACCTATTTCGGCAACAGCGACGACACGACGTCGTTCGACTGGTCGATCGGCGCGTCGATGGGAGTGTTCGGTCCGCTCGAGGTCGGCGTTTCCTATGTCGGGGTCGAAGGCAAGGGCAACACGGTCCGCGACAACTACATCACTGACGACACGATCGTCGCGTCGCTGTCGGCCAGCTTCTAATCAAATGACTTCGGCCGCAAGGCCAATGTCATGCCGCAAGGCCAATGTCATAAGGCGGCCTGTATCCCATCCGGATGCAGGCCGCTTTGCCTTGGTTCGCGGCTTCCGTTTGCCGCGCGGTCCGGTCGGTACTTGGAATGCGGCGCGGCAGTGCCTAGTTTCGCGGCATGACCAAATATCTGCACACCATGATCCGGGTCGCGGACCCCGACGCCACCATCGACTTCCTCAAGCTGATCGGGCTGGAGGAAACCCGCCGCATGGAAAGCGAGAAGGGACGCTTCACCCTGATCTTCATGGCCGCCCCCGGGCAGGAAAACGGGGCGGAAGTGGAGCTGACCTACAACTGGCCCGCCGAGGACGGTTCGGAAGCGGAAACCTATACCGGCGGGCGCAACTTCGGCCATCTCGCGTTCCGGGTCGACGACGTCTATGCGACCTGCCAGCGCATCATGGATGCGGGCCACATCATTCACCGCCCTCCCCGCGACGGTCACATGGCCTTCGTCAAGACGCCGGACGGCATCTCGATCGAATTGCTGCAGGACGGCTATCTCGAACCGGCAGAACCCTGGGCCAGCATGGAAAACACCGGCAGCTGGTAAGGCGGATACCAGCACGACGGATAAGGCAATGGCATTGCTTGCGGCGCGATTGATGCGCCGCTAAGTCCTGCGTCCAGGGACCGCCGCGCAAGACTGTCGTGCGGCCGCGCATCGGGAAGCGCGGGTCCCGCGGACGGGGTAATCGATGGTCGCTATGGCAAGCGGGTTGGGCCCGCTTCTTTCCGCAGCTGAAGCCGTGCGGCTGGAGCTTCTTCTTTTCGCGGGTTTCTGGTTCGTCATCGGCGCGCTGGACGAGCTGGCCATCGACATTGCCTGGCTTTGGCTGAAACTGACCGGGCGCACGTCGACGCAGCACCTCGACGCTCCGCTGGAACCCGCATTGACCGGGCCCATCGCCCTGTATGTCCCCGCCTGGCGTGAAGCGCGGGTGATCGGCCCGATGCTGCGCCATGCCCTTGCAGCATGGCCGCATGAGGATCTTCGGATCTACGCCGGGTGCTATGTCAACGATCCCGATACCCGCGCCGCCATCCAGGCGGCGGGCGTTCGGCCCGATGGCTCGGTCGATCCGCGCCTTCGCATCGTCGTGAACGAAACGCCCGGCCCCACGACGAAGGGCGACTGCCTCAATCGCTGCTATGCCGCCATGCGGCAGGACGAAGCGCGCGAGGGGCACAGGTTTCGCGCGATTCTGCTCCACGACGCAGAGGATCTCGTCCACCCGCAAGCCTTGTCGCTGATCGACCGCGAACTGGAGCGCGCCGATTTCGTCCAGATACCCGTCCGTCCCGAACGTCACGAGGCATCGCAATGGGTGTCGGGACATTATTGCGACGAGTTTACCGATGCGCATGCCCGCGAGATGGTCGTTCGCGCCGAACTTGGTGCGGGCATACCGGCAGCGGGGGTGGGATGTGCCTTCTCGCGCGGCGCGCTCGACCGCATCATCACCCGGCGCGGCTCTGACGCGGGACCGTTCGATCCGACCGCCCTGACCGAGGATTACGAGCTTGGCATGCTGATCGGCAGGGCAGGCAGCGAAGGCAAGGGCGGGCGCTTCGTGCGCATGCGGGCGTTCGACGGATCGCTGATCGCCACGCGGGCCTATTTCCCCCATCGCCTCGATACCGCCGTCAGGCAGAAGGCGCGCTGGGTACAGGGTATCGCGTTCGATGGCTGGGAGCAGCTGGGATGGAGCCGAAGCCCGCTGGAATTCTGGATGCGGCTGCGCGACCGGCGCGGACCGCTCGTCGCCGTGGTGCTGCTGAGCGCCTATGCGCTTGTCGTGCTGACCGTCTTGCTGCGGATGGCTGAAGCGGCAGGCATTTACGAACCGGCGCGCCTGCCCCCGCTCATCTACTGGGTGCTTATCTTCACGACCCTCGCATTCGTCTGGCGAGCGCTCGTTCGCTTTGGCCTGGTCGCGAGCGAATATGGATGGAGCGAAGGCGTGGCGTCGATCATCCGCATTCCGGTCGCGAATGTGATTGCCATTATCTCGGCCCGGCGGGCCTTGGGACGGTACATTTCCGACCTGAGGGGGCAGGGTAAGAGCTGGGACAAGACCGAGCACGATCGCCACCCCGCAGAAGCGAAACTGCGCGGATGACGTCCCGGTCGGCCCGGCGCGGGCAGCCGCTGATCGCGCTGACCGGCGTGATGGGCGGCTGGGTGGCGCTTCGCGTCATGCTGCCGGGCGTGGAGAGCGTCGAAGTGCCGGTGCCGCCGAACGTGGTCAAGCGTGTTGGTCAACCGGCTCCGGCGAAAAAAACGGCGGAAACACTGGAAACGATTCCGCCCGCTCGACCCGAAAGTCCGCCGCAAGCCTCCAGGCCGGTTTCGCAGCCAATTTCCTCCAGCGAACCTGTTATGCTCACCTCGCCGCTTCCAGCTCCTCGGCGCACCCCTGTCGTAAAGCCGCGGGGCACCGACATGCCACCCGCTCCGCCGCCCGCGCCGGTTTCACCGTTGCCGGATCGACCCACGGCCCCGCCGCCGCCCCGCTTGCTGCCTTTCTCTGCCGCGCAGGCGCAGGATGGCGACAGAAGATGGTCGGCAGACGGCTGGCTGTTATGGCGCAAGGGCAGCGATTCGGCGGCGGCCGTACCCGGCGCTGCCAGCTATGGTGCCAGCCAGGCCGGGGCAGTGCTGCGTTATCGCCTGTCCCATGAAAGCGTGCTGCGTCCCCGCGCGCATCTCCGCGTCACCAGTGCGATCGACAGTGCAGACCGGGAAGTGGCGGCAGGCATCGGGATACAGCCGCTCTCCGCGGTCCCGTTCGAAATCCTGGCCGAAGGGCGCATCGGCAGCTTTGCAGGCGATACTCGGGCCCGGCCTGCGGTCCTCGGCGTGCTCGGACCGCCCGCCCAGTCGCTTCCGCTCGACCTTACGGCAGAGCTTTATGCCCAAGGCGGCTATGTCGGCGGAAAGGATGCGACCGGTTTCGTCGACGGCCAGATGCGCGTGACACGTGCTACGGTTGTCGGTCCCGTCAAGCTGCAGGCCGGGGCGGGGGTATGGGGCGGCGCGCAGGAAGGGGTCGAGCGCCTGGACGCCGGACCGACAGTTTCCGTCACGGCGCCCATCGGCAAGGGTATCTTCGCGCGCGCCAGCATCGACTGGCGCGAGCGTGTCGCCGGCAATGCAGAGCCGGGGTCCGGACCCGTGGTGACGCTGTCC
>JAPYSD010000612.1 GCA_029936705.1 Croceicoccus sp.
GCGCACCGACATCTTCCCCGCGCTGGACCCCGCGATCGAGCTGGTGCGGATCCCCTCGCTGTTCGAACCGCAAGAGCGCGAGGCACCCCGGCTGGCCGCGATGCCGACGCCCGATACGCTGCATTGCGCGCCGCTTGGCTGGCACGCCATATCCGACGCGGTCGCGGCGCTGACGGGATGGTTCGCCCGCGCGCGGCCCGCGCTTTTCATCACCGACGTATCGGCGGAGATCGGCCAGCTGTGCCGCATTGCCTCGGTTCCGCATATCGCGGTGCTGCAGCATGGGGACCGCGGCGATCCGGCGCATATGGCCAGCTATGACGCGGCGGTCGCGCTTCTGGCCCCGTATCACCCGGCGCTGGAGCAGCCCGACCGTCCCGAACGGCTGAAGGCGAAGACGATCTATGCTTCGGGACTCGGCATCGCGCCGCTTGGCGCCGATCCCGAGGCACGCAGCCGCATCCATGCGCCTGACGGGCGCGAATTGGTGGTCGTGATCGCGGGGGGCGGAGGGCAGGGCACGCCCACCGCTCCTCTGACGCTGGGCGCGCGGGCCGAGCCCGATGCGCACTGGATTGTGATCGGCAGCACCTTCAGCGAATGGCACGAAACGCCGCCCGGCAATCTGGAACTGCGCGGGTGGGTCGATAATGCAGAAGACCATATCGCTGCCGCCGACCGGATCGTGTCCAGCTGCGGCAACACCACGGTCCACCAGGTGATGCAGACCGGCAAGCCGTGGATCGCGATTCCCGAATGGCGCTATTTCGCCGAACAGGAGCGCAAGGCAGAGGCGCTGGCGGCGGCGGGCCTGTGCGCTTCGCAGCCGACCTGGCCATCCGATGCGGCGGGCTGGGCAAGGCTGTGGCAGCAGGCAAGGCATGTCCGGCCCGGCAAGGGACGAGAGCTGATCGACGCCGATGCCGCCGTCCACACCGCGCGCAGGATCGACATGCTCGCCCGCGAGTTGTGGGAGGGCGCTGCCCCCGCCGCACCGACCGAGGCCGGCGGCGCAGACACCGAATTGGCCGGAAAGGATATGCCCGCATGATCTCCGTCTGCACGCTTGCGCATGGGCGCGAGGGGCATCTGCAGAACCTGGTAAAGGGACTGAACGCCAGCAGCCTGCCCCCGCGCGAGCTGGTCGTCGCGGTGTTGCAGGACCAGCCTTACGACCTGCCCGAAACCGCCTTCCCGGTGCGGCAGATCATGCTGAACGGGGAAGGGCTGTGCCTGTCGGCGGCGCGCAACCGCGCGGCGGCGGAAGCGAAGGGCGCCTATCTCGTCTTCCTCGACGTCGATTGCATTCCGCATCCCGACCTGCTGCACGATTACGCCGCTGCCCTGCGCAGCCGCGACGGCGTGCTGATGGGAGAAGTCGGCTACCTGCCCGCCAGCGCGCCGCTGGACGTGCTGGATTTCGCCGCGCTCGACCGGATGGCGGTGCGCCATTCGGAGCGCCCCGGCCCGCCGTCCGAGCCCATCGGGCGGTGCCGCGACTACCGCTGCTTCTGGTCGCTCAATTTCGCGATGAGCGCGGGTCTGTTCCGCGCCATCGGCGGTTTCGACGAGGGGTATCGCGGCTATGGCGGCGAAGACACCGATTTCGGCCGCAGCTGCGCCGAGCTTGGGGTCGAACTGTTCTGGGTGCGCGGGGCCAAGGCGTATCACCAGTATCACCCGCACCACATGCCGCCGGTCCACCACCTCGACAGCGTGCTGAGCAATGCCGAGTATTTCCGCAGCAAGTGGGGCCAGCCCACGATGCAGCACTGGCTGCGTGCGTTCCGCCTTATGGGCCTGGCCGAACCCGGCCCCGCAGGCTGGCGCCGCATCCGCACCACGCGTGAGGATGACCTTGCGCTGACGCGGCAGCAGCAGCACCAGCCCTATGCCAGCAGCGCGCTGGTCTTGAAACAGCTGGAGGCCGAGGCAGCCGGCGAGATGGCAGGCATGGCCGCGGTGTAGCGGCTACTCGCCCAGCGCCGCCACGCTTGCGCCGGTCAGGATCGCTTCCACTCGCTCCGCAATGGCGCGCAGCGGGTGGCGCACACGCGGCAGCAG
>JAPYSD010000059.1 GCA_029936705.1 Croceicoccus sp.
GTGGGACAGGGACAAGGTACACCGGACTTTAATGTAGATCGCTACATCGGGAGGGAATTCATGGTCGGCGGAAGCCATCCTGCATCAGCAGCTTCAGGATCGGATATTCTTGCGCTGATTGGCGATGGTGTCGTCAGCACAGACGGAAGCGGACGCATCCTGCTTTTCAACCGTGCAGCTGAAGAGATTTTCGGCTACGAGGCTGACGAGATACTTGGCGAAACGGTCGAGATCCTTCTTCCTCGTCGCTTTCGTGCGAGACATGTCAGCGACGTGAAGGCGTTCGAGGCGGATTCGGAGGCGACCCGCCGCATCATGGGGCATCGCAGGGAAGTGCTCGGGCAACGCAAGAATGGCGAAGAATTCCCCGTCGAAGCCACGCTATCCCGGCATGTGCTCAGTGGGAACACCACCCTCACGGTCGTGATCCGAGACGTCTCGGAGCGCAGGCATCTTGAGCAGCAACTCGAAACGCGTAACCGCGAGCTTGCAGCGAACGAAAGCCGCCTGCGCCTGGCGCTTGAGGGCGGGCGCATGGGTACGTGGGAGTGGAACCTCCAGAACAATGAACTCGTGGGCGACGACGCCTTGCGGCACCTATGGGGGTTGAGCGAACAGGAACGGCTCAATGTCGATGATGCTTTTGCGAGGGTTCACCCGGAGGATCTACCCGGGCTGCGCCGGGTGCTCGATAACGCCATTGCCAGGACCGAAGAGTTTACAGGTGAATTCCGGACTCGCGATCGGGAGGGATCATCCCGCTGGGTAGCCGCGCGGGGCACGGTCTTGCGCGGAGGGGCAGGAGAAGCCAAGACCCTTGTTGGCGTCTCCTTCGATGTGAGCGAGCGGCGTGAGCTTGACGAACAGCGACGCCTGCTCGCCGCCGAGCTGAATCACCGCATGAAGAACATGATGGCGCTGGTCCAGTCCGTGGTGAGCCTGACGTCCCGTGGTACCAACTCCGTGGACGCTTACAAGCAAGCGCTGCAGGGGCGGCTTGGCGCGATCGCCAAGAGCCTGAACCTGACGCAGGGTGGCGAGAGCCGCACCACTCTGCTTGATCAGATCCTTCGTGAGTTGCAGCCTTTCCGGAACGCGGACAGCACCAATGTCGTGCTCGAGGGTCCACCGATCTCGTTCGACGCGAAGATGGGCCTTTCAGTCGGATTGGTTTTGCATGAATTGGCTACCAATGCCGCGAAATACGGTGCCCTGAGCGTCTCGACGGGTGTCGTGGAGGTGAAATGGGGTATTGAGCAAAGAGATGGAAGCCGTCTTTTGACACTGGAATGGAGAGAGATCGGCGGTCCGCCCGTATCTCCGCCGACGCACCGCGGCTTTGGCAGCACCCTGATCGAGACAACGCTCACGCGGTCTCTGCGCGGAACAGTTGCATTTGACTATCTCCCCCACGGCCTGCTCTGCCGCATAGTGGTGCCGCTCGACGCCGCCGAGAATTGAATTAGCTCCTGCCGCGGCGCCATGGAAACAAATGACAGACGATTTTCGCGCCGATGAGCCCCGAGTGCGAAGCATGGCGAGACAGTCTTTCAGGCTACGTTTCCGCGACTTCCTACTGGACGCCCGATCGGCCGCCGTGCCGTTTTACCGGCGCGGCGGCTCGTAATCGGGTCGCTATTGGTGGGACATTTCGCTCCGCTGAGCCGCCATTTGCTCCATCATGTCATGCATCATTGCCATGCGCTCCTGACATGCCTGCATCATGGCGGAATGGTCGCCTTGTATCATGCTTGCCATGTGTTCCTGCATTTTCTGCTGGTGCTCGGCCATCAGCCGTTGGCGCTCGGCGGGAGCGGTGGCGGCGCGCGCCTTCTGCATAAGCGCACGCATTTCCTCCATCTTCTGCTGGTGCTCTTGCATCGCCTGGGACCCCATCATCATGCCGGCCTGATGGTCCGGTTGACCGGCCTCGGTATTTGGAGTGCCGTGCTGATGTTGGGCCTGCTGCGCCATAGCTGGCGACACGGCGAGCGCAGTGGCGAGTGCGGCAGTAAAAAATGTACGTTTCATCATCATTTCCTCTAAATTTCGGTGGGTTGATCGTGAATATTTCCTTGGCGTAGGCATTCTCCTTGTTTATTTCTTAGGGGGGTGCACGGGCCGATTGAGCCGCTATCACCGCTTTCAATTTATCTCTCACGCCTGCCGCGACCTCTGCCAGCGCCGCGTTTTCGATCGCTTGCATCGAGGCGACCGGATCGACCGCCGCGACTTCGAACGCCTCGGCAGCAACCTGCTGGATAATGACGTTGCAGGGCAGCATGGTTCCGATCTTGTCCTCGGCCTGCAATGCCTTGTGCGCCAGGGTTGGATTGCATGCGCCCAGGATACGGTAGGGCCGGAAGTCCGCGCCGATCTTTTCCTTTTACGTTGCTTGCAGGTTGATCTCAGTGAGAATGCCGAACCCATGTTCTTGCAGCGGCGCCTTTACGCGCTCGTGCGCGGCTTCGATGTCTCCGGCTTCGATGGTCTTGGCAGAATAATAGCTCACGTTCGTTTCTCCTGTGTTGTTGCGGGCCGGCCTGGTTGCCGAATAGTGCCGGATCATGCCGATGGAGATGGTCATGCACGTGCGGCCCACAGAGCTCTGCGTCATCCGATCCGACGACGCGGCGCCGGCAACAGGGGGGGGTTCGGCCAGGTCGGCCAATCGGGGCGGCAAGGTCCGGGTAAGAGGACAACTTGCTGAGAGGTTTGCCGGAGCAACCGCAAACTGCTACGAGCCCCGCACCAGGCTGGCTCGGTGCGCCCAGTTCGAAATCGCAGGTCATTCCGGTTGATCATCACGCTTAGCCGCCTTCAGCCCGATCATCACCACGCTGTGGGTAATGGCAAGCGACCTGACGGACTTCGCCCGCGCCCAGAGGGTAGCTTTTGCCGCCAATCACAAGCCGGCTCGGTCCATCCCAGCTCTCGGATGCAGACACGGTGATGCGGCCGCCTTTGATCTCGACATCGAGCCATTGACCGCGGTGGCGAATGCGAAAGCTCAGACCTTGCAGCTCGTGCGGAAGGCAAGGGTCGAGCCGCAGCGTGTCATCGCGAATTTCCAGTCCGGTCTGCCCGCGCTGGATCAGATCAACCGTGCCGGCCATGGCACCAAGATGAATGCCCTCTGGGGTCGTACCTCCCTGAACATCGGCAATGTCACTCTCCAGCGCGTCTTTCAGCTGCATCCAGGATTCCGCTCGGTCCGATCGGGCCAGAACCCAGGAATGCACAATCCCACTCAGCGTCGAGCCGTTGGAGGTTCGTCGCAGATAGTAATCGACAGTTCGCGGGATCAGCTCTTTCTCAAAGCTATAGCCAAGATGGTTAAACAGATGTCCCAGTTCGTCGGATGAAAAGAGATAAAACAGCATCAGCACATCGGCCTGCTTTGATGCCTTGTAGCGATTGACGGTGTCTCCTTCGGCCTCAAGGATGCGATCGAGCCGGCGAATGTCTCCGTACTTTTCTCGGTAAGCCTCCCACTCGAACTCCAGCAGCCTTTCATAACCTTCGAATTGGCTGATCACCCCCTCGTGGAACGGCACCATCAGCTTGCGGCCGATCTCATCCCAGGCGGCGAGGTCCTCCGCGCTGAGACCGAGCGATTCGTCGAGTTCGGTTCGCCGTTCAGCATCGAGGTGATTGCGGGCCTCCAATGCGCGACCGAGCACCCAGGCTGCCATGACATTGGTGTAGGCGTTGTTGTCGAGTCCGGGCGTATCCGACCACGGATAGCGATCGTGGAATTCGTCCGGGCCCATTGCGCCGCGAATTTCGTATCGGCCGCGAATTGGGTTGAAGACCGCAATGCTCGCCCAGAATCGGGCGATCTCGAATAGCATTTCCGCGCCGTAATACGACAGGAACTCGTGATCTCCCGTCGCCTGGTAATAGCGCCAGACATTGTACGCGATGGCGGCGTTGACATGACGTTGCAGGTGCGAGTTGTCGGGCAACCAGCGGCCGGATTTGGGGTTGAGATGGAGCGTCTGCGTCTCCTCCCGCCCGTCGCTGCCGCTCTGCCACGGGTACATGGCGCCGCGGTATCCGCTTTCGTGCGCCAGCCATCGTGCCATGGGCAGCCTGCGATGCCGGTAGCACAGCAGCGCGCGCGTGATCTCGGGGATGCGCAGGTTGAAGAAAGGGAAGATGAAGAGTTCGTCCCAGAAGATGTGACCGCGATACGCCTCGCCATGAAGGCCACGCGCGGGCACACCGGCGTCGAGATCGACGCTGTGCGGTGAAACGGTCTGCAGTAAATGAAAGATATGCAGCCGCAGGATCATCTGCGTTCGCTGTCTTCCCTCCATAGTGATGTCGCAGCGGCGCCACAGCTGCGACCAGGCGCGGGCGTGATCCTCGAGCAGCGCCGCAAAGCGCCCTGCCTTGCGCAGCGTGTTCCGCGCCGCCTGCTCGGGACTCGAAATAGCCCGGTCACGCGAAGTGTGTAGCGCGACAATCTTTTCGATCGTGACGGGGCTTCCTTCCGCCACCTCGAACGAGAGCGCGTGAGCGGCATAACCGTGATCCTGCCGGAACTGGCGTTCGCTCTTTATCCGTTCGTTGTTGCTGTAAGCGCGAGTTTGGGCCGCCTCGGCGATCCGGATACGCGATTGGCTGGTCTCAGCGACGAGAAGGAGTCCGTCCTCACCAAGCTCCTCGGCGATCAATGGGATGAGGTGCTTGCCATCGAGCTGGCGGTAGCGCGTAACGCCGCAGTTGATCACTCGTCCGTCGAGAGCGGACAGCACTTCGATGCCCCCCGACCAGTTGTCTGGTAGCAGCGTCCATTCGATCGCGGCGAGGTGGGGCGAACCCATGTGGACGAGACGGCGGGCGGTGAGATGCGTTTCCCTCCCTTCGCGGTCGCGCACGCGCATCACGCGCCGGAGCACGCCTTGTTCCAGGTCCAGTTCCTGGCGGTAGACAAGGATCTGGGTGCTGGGCAGATTGAGCCACTCGCCGCCCTCCGGCCGGAAGGTGAGCGGGAGCCAGTTCGGCAGGTTGACGAGATCCTCGTTTTCAACCGGCCGCCCGGCAATATCCGTCACCAGACGATTGTATCCGCCCGCCAGGTACGTGCCGGGATAGTGGGTTTCGTCCGCATCGCTCTCTTCCACCGCGCCACGGGTTGCGAAATAGCCGTTGCCGAGCGTGCACAGCGCTTCGCGCAAGGCTTCCTGGTCCGGGTCGAAGCCGTCATAGGCAAGGGTCCAACTAGCCACGACGCGCCAGCTTTCGAGAGAGGGAGCCCAGAAACTGCTCGACCGCCTGGGTGTCCGACAATTTATACTGCGCTAAGGTATGGCGGGCAGCGTTCGTCACCAGGATGCCGATCCCCCGACCTGACAGTGCGGCAAACGCGTCTTCGTCCGTATCGTCGTCGCCGACATAGAGCGGCACGACGTCTTCTGCTTCGAGATCGAGCGCGGACAATAGCCAGAGAACGGCTTTGCCCTTGTCCCAGTCCAAATCCGGACGCAGCTCGAAAACCTTCTTGCCGGTCGTTTGCCTCAGGCCATGGCGTTCAGCCGCCGTCTCCGCGGCGCGTTTGATTCGCGTGATTTGCCTTCGTGCCACCAGACGGTAGTGGACAGCGATGGCGAACTTCTTGCGTTCGAGCAGAACGCCTTCGATGTCGCCAATCTCGGCCTGGAGCAGTGCTTCGGCACGGTCCAGCGCCGAAAGAAAGGCGGAAGCGCCTTCATGCTCCTCATGCAAGCCATCGGGACCTGCGATGTCGAAGCCATGACTTCCAGCATAGACGAGACCGTCAAGGCCGACCAGACGAGCCACCTCCGCGCGGTCGCGCCCGCTGACGATGGCGACATGACAATGCGAGGCAAGATCCGCGAGGATCCCCCGCATTTCGGCGGACAGGACGGCAAGTTCTGGCCGGGCGACGATCGGCGTCAGCGTGCCGTCGTAGTCGAGAAAAACGGCCGGACGCTTCTTGGAAAATAGTGCGCATATGCCGGCCGTGCAGGAGAGGGCGTCGGGTAGAAGATCGGCGGTCTGATGGTTCTGGATCGGAGGAATCGGGCGAAGCTCCAGTTCGGCAAGATCCTCAACCACGATATCGGCACCTTTTGCTTTCATGGCAGCCGCAACGCCGGTCCGGTCGATACCGATCACGAGTCCGAAGCCGCCCGCCCTGCCGGCTGCTACACCGGCGATGGCATCTTCTATGACAACCGAGTGTTGCGGGGGCGTTTCCAGGCGCCGCGCTGCTTCGAGAAAGGTATCTGGCCGCGGCTTTCCTGCCAGCGAAAGCCGTTCGGCTTCCACGCCGTCGATCCGCACGTCGAAAATCCCTTTCAGACCGGCTGCATCGAGGACAGCCGATGCGTTCTTGCTTGAGGAGACGAGAGCGGTTTTCACGCCTTGACGGCGAAGCTCTCGGATGAAGGCAACGCTGGTTTCGAAGACTTCTACGCCGCTATCTGCCAGCTGCTCCTGGAAGAAACGATTCTTGCGGTTGCCGAGACCACAGATCGTCTCGCGATCAGGCGGATCGGCAGGATCGCCATGGGGCAGGCTGATCTTGCGCGATACGAGGAAGCTGCGCACTCCCTCGTATCGGGGCATGCCATCGATGAAGCGTCGGTAGTCCTCTTCTCCGAACGCGCGATATGGCTTGCCGCGCCGGTTTGTACGCTGGGCAAGGAATTCGTCGAACAATTGCTTCCATGCCGCTGCATGCAGCTGCGCCGTATTGGTGACCACGCCGTCAAGGTCAAAGAGGAAGGCCGCGTAACCCTCTTCATGCGGATCGGCCGGACCAGGGCTCATCGCTTTGCTGTGTCTCCGTTTTGCGGCGGTCCACCGATGACCGGCATCAGCGCTCTGCCCAACTTCGAGTGATGAAGCCCTTTTTTCTCCCTGCGGACGCACAAGAGAGGCTCCCAAGAAGAAGGACTACCATTAGACGAACGCGCTGCCGGCCCATTACACCGGCACGCGGGCCGCTCGCTCCTGCGGTGGTCCTCCGGACCGGCAAGTTTGCGGCAATGGGCCGAGACGACCGCCGCGTCGGCGCCGCATTTCACCTGTCGGCGGTTTTCGGAAGGACCACGGGAGTGGCTTGCGCGTAACAAATCGGCATGGGCAACGTCTCTCGGGCGATGTCCGGCTCGAGATCACAGAAGACTTGCTACGCTGCCCTTGGCGGGCGGCGCTACCCGGTTGCTGTCCCTCGGCCGGCACCGTGTCCAGGAAAGCCGGGAGGAACTGGCGAATGAAGACGATTGTCACATTGACTCTGAACCCGTCGATCGACGGCTCCGCCGAGGCGGACATCGTGCGACCGGTTCACAAGATTCGAACGTCCGATGAACGCTATGATCCTGGTGGGGGCGGGATCAATGTGGCTCGGGTCATCAGGGAGCTGGGTGGCCCTGTACTTGCGATGTATCTGGCCGGCGGCGCGACCGGCGGTGTGCTCGACGACCTTCTCGATACCGCATTGATCGCACACCGTCGTGTACCGATCGCGGACCATACCCGCATCAGTCACGCAGTCTTTGAACGTTCGAGCGGCGAGGAATATCGCTTCGTCCCCGCGGGCCCGCTCGTGATGGAGTGGGAATGGCGCGCAATCCTGGAGGCCCTCGAAGATATCGATTGCGAATACCTCGTCGCCAGCGGCAGCTTGCCGCGTGCTGTTCCCGACGATTTCTATGAGACCGTAGCTGCCCTGGCGCACCGCAAGGGAATTCGACTGGTTCTCGATACGTCGGGAAGCGCGCTTCGTGCCGGGCTTGTTCGCGGCGTCCACCTGGTGAAGCCCAGCCTTGGCGAACTCGAGGCGCTGGTCGGACGCAGGCTCGCCGACGGCGCGGCACAAGAGGCGGCGGCCAGGGAACTCATTGATGCTGGTTCGGCAGAGATGGTGGCCCTGACGCTTGGGCGCGACGGTGCGCTGCTCGTGACCGCTCAAGCCGCGCAACGTCAGCCGGCGCTCGACGTGGTCGCGAAGAGCGCGGTCGGCGCTGGCGACAGCTTCGTCGCGGCGATGACACTCGCTTTGGCGCAGGGCCGCGATGAGCAAGATGCCTTCGCCTACGGCATGGCGGCAGGCGCTGCCGCCGTACTGTCGCCTGGCACTGGCCTGTGCCGCCGTGAAGATGTCGAGCGGCTTTACGGCGAACTGAGCAGGCAAATTCCGCCTCGGCCGTGAGCGCACCGGAAAGTCGAACAACGGAAAAGACAAACCAATGTTGGCGCTCGTTGGAGCGAACCCGGTAGGGCGCCCGGCCGGCCGACTTAGATGCGCGGCGTTGACATAGCTCAATGCCGGCCGAGGCATTCGCGTGTCAGGTGCCCCAGATGGCGACCGGGCCATCGGATATGTCGGTGCCGCTTCAGTGAGAAAAGCTTCTGCAAGAAACCCCAATCGTGCTGCAAGCTTGCGCCGCTTGGTTCTCTGCCTGTTGCTGGCGCTCGGCCTGAACTTTCTTCATCTCGATGCGGCCGTGTTCGCGGCTCCGGTCGCGACATCCACGTCGCAAGTAGCCGAACTGGAAGAGCATTGCACGACCGGCGCACTTCACAAACAGTCCCCTGCAACCGCTGACCATTGCCGCTCGTCGATCTGCTGCGCGGTTCTGCCCGATAGCACCTTGTCTCGTCGCGCCGCACCGACAACCGGAGCATGGTCGATCGGGCCAGCGGACGCTTTTGATCCTGCACTCCTCGAACAAGAGATCCCACCGCCCCGGCTCACCGCGTAAATCCGGCTTTCCGCGGTGGGTACACGCGGGTCCTTTGCGATCCGAACCCCCCTTTTGATTTCCTCTCGGCATGGAGGTCTTACTATGCCAACCTTAACACATAACGGGCCATTCCGACCCTCGTCTGCGCTCGGCGAGGACGCCGTCATCCAACGACTGACCGAGTGTCGCGCCGAATTCATGCGGTACTTCCAACGGCGGCTGAGCCGTACCGAGGAAGCGGAAGATGCGTTTCAGGATTTCTGCGTCAAAGTCCTTCGGGCCGCCCGGGAACCGCAGGACAACGGGAAGGTGGACGCCTGGCTTCGCCGGGTCCTGCGCAATTCGCTTATTGACCACTATCGGCGGCGCGCGGCGCGGCAGCGGGGCAGGGATGCCTATGAAGCCGAGCCCCGGGAAATGGCGGATACTCCCGAAACGGACTACGATGAAAATCCATGCACTTGCGTTCAGGACGCCTTGCCGGCGCTTCGCTCGGATTACGCCGAGATCATTCGGCGCGTCGATCTCGAAGGAGAACCGCGAGAAACTATTTCGGCTGATCTCGGGCTCACGTCCAACAATATCGGAGTGCGCCTGCACAGGGCGCGTAGGGCGATGAAGGATCAGATCGAAAAGCGCTGTTCCACCTGCCATTTCAGGAACTCCGGCGACTGCGATTGTCGTCCTATAGCGCACGGGGCGCACCGGAACAGCGAACACGATGGTCTGAAAGGAGCTGCCATTGCGGCGTCCTTCTTCTGACTTGCGCGCCACCTGTTGTCCATTGTGCGAGACAGGGGAGGATTGGCGGCATGGCGCGCCCTGGCAGGGCCAGGAAGGAGTGGAGTGATCGTTTGAATATCAAACGCCCTCGCATCGTCAGAAGAGCAGTCAATCACATCGGGATTCTAACCAAGATCATTTCACCCAATGGATCAGACTGCTCCTCTGGCACGCGCCGGTTCTCCTGACAGAGGGTGATCCCGGCAAGGCGCGGTATCGGTGCGGGCGGAGGCGTTCTGGCAATTCCGAGGGCATTCTGGCCGTGCGGCTTGGATCGCCCGCCTGGTGTTCGTGGTGCGCCGGATGCGAGAGTGCACTGCATCGGCCACCAGCGAGCCCGAGGACGGTCCGATCGGTAGCGCCGTGGCGTCAGGGGGTCACGTCACCGCGGCTCAAGGGCCGCAGGGATTCGGCAGGTATATTCGTCGAGGCGCAGGCCCCTCAAAGGTCAGGCCCAAGCTTCACTTCCGTTAAGGCGCACTTGCATCAATCGAGGTCTGAAAAGCCTTTGTAGGCAGGCTTGCCTGTAACAACCGCTAGGCCACTGCGTCGATAATGGCTGGAGACCCACATTGACGCATGACGACCCATTGCCGGATGATGATCCGGACATCGCCGCCCGGGCAGCGGATGCTGCAGTTCGCCGCGCGCTCGTCGAAGGCCACCGGCAGATTCTAGGTTTTCTTCGCCGGCGACTGGGCAGCGGGGAGGAGGCCGAGGAGGTCCTGCAGATGTTCATGCTGCGCGCTGTCGAGCGGTCTGCTGACCTGCGCGATGTGCGCAGCGTTCGTGGCTGGCTCAGCCGTATTCTCGCCACGACAATCGTTGATCACCAGCGTCGAGCCGGCAAACGGCGTAAACGGGAGGAAATCGTGGATCCCGTCGATCTCGAGCAACTGTCGATCGAACCGGATGACGAGCTCGAAGAGGCGATCTGCAATTGTCTTTACAAGCTCTTGCCGACTCTCAAGCCGGAATATGCCGAGGTGATCTGGCGCATAGACTTGCTAGAAGAACCACGGGACCGGGTGGCGGCGAGCCTTGGTGTCAGTTTGAACAATATCACCGTCAGGCTGCATCGCGGTCGTCAGGCGCTCAAGAAGCGGCTGGAAGAAATGTGCATGACCTGTCCGGTTCATGGTTTCCTCGACTGTCGATGTGACGAGGCAGAGCGATGGCGCCGCCGCCGCGAGCAACTGGGCGGGCGCGCCGAGATATAGTGGCCGCACCGTCAAATCGACCTGGACGGCAGATCGGGTGGGTAACCGTTGAAGTCAGGAGCTGGTCCTGACCTGACGGCCCGGCAGTTTAGAAACCTTGGCTGAGGTCCTCAAGCGCAGACAGGTTGGAGAGATGGACGATGCCAGCTTCGCGAAGTTCTATGAACCCACCCTTTTTCAGTTGGGTGAAGGTACGGCTTACGGTTTCTACCGTGAGACCGAGATAGTCGGCGATATCGGTCCGGGTCATGGGCAGTATGACAGGATCAGTGGTTCCTCCGGAGCGCGCGGCGCGGCGGGATAGCATGAGGAGGAATGTGGAGACCCGTTCGCGCGCGGTCTTGCGGCCGAGCAGCACCATCTGGTCCTGTGCGGCCGCAAGTTCGTTGGATGCTATCCCGAGAAGCCGCCGCTCGATGCCCGGAAAGTCCGTCAGCAAGGCAGCGAACTGCTTGCGGGGAAATCGGCAACATCGCACCCGCGTGACTGCCTCTGCACTGCAGCCGTATCTTTCCAGGAAAGAGAGCCCGAGGAAGTCACCGGCAAACAGAAAAC
>JAPYSD010000613.1 GCA_029936705.1 Croceicoccus sp.
ATCCCCGATTCGCCGACCTCGCGGGGCGAGAAGAACGCGCTCTGCACCACGTCGCCCAGCCCGAACTGGTTCTGGCCCGGCGCGGTCACGCCTTCCTGATACACCACCGGCAGGATCGTGCGCGAGATCAGGTTCCAGTCGTCGTTGATATGCAGCGGAACGACCGGCTGGATATTGGTCGTCGAGCGCCAGCCATCCTGGTCCGCCCCGATGTCGAGGTCGAAATTCTGCTGGACCGGGACCGAGATGAGGCTGGCGATGGGATTGGACAATTGTTGCGCCAGGTCCGCGCTCGTACCGCCGGAAGGCGCGGCATCGGCCTGCGCTTCCTGCGCCAGCGCGGGGGCGGCGGTCATGGCCAGCAGCGCCGCGATGCCCAGAGGCAGGCGATGCGCGGCGGGCCGGGAACGCTGTTCGGTTGCTGTCATTCGCGTCCTCCCATGACCGGCGCCGACATGGCGCCTGATCATAGGATGCACGGTTGGCGGCCATATCGGGGAAAACGCTGAAATACGCGGTTGCCCGCCGAAGCCGGCCGCCAGCCCGGCTCCGCCCGGATCAGAGGGCGTTCAGCCCCGCTTCCAGGTCGGCGATGATGTCGTCGACATGCTCGATCCCGACCGAGATGCGCACCACGTCGGGCCCCGCGCCCGCCGCGATCAGCTCCTCGCCCTCAAGCTGGCTGTGCGTGGTCGATGCCGGGTGGATGATCAGCGAGCGCGTGTCGCCGATATTGGCAAGGTGGCTGAACAGCTTGAGGCCGGATACCAGCTTCACGCCCGCCTCGAACCCGCCCTTCACGCCAAAGGTGAACACCGCCCCGCCCTTGCCGCCGAGATATCTGTCGGCCAGCGGCTTGTAGCGATTGCCCTCCAGCCCGGCATAGGACACCCATTCGACCTTCTCGTGCTGCTCGAGCCAGCGCGCCACGGCAAGCGCGTTCGCGCAGTGCCGCTCCATCCGCAGCGCCAGCGTCTCCATGCCGGTCAGCGCCAGCCACGCGTTCTGCGGCGCCATCGCCGGGCCCAGATCGCGCAGGCCCAGCACGCGGCACGCGATGATGAAGGCGATCGGCCCCACCGGCTCCAGCGCATCGACCAGCACTGCACCGTGATAGGACCCGTTCGGCTGCGTCAGGCTGGGGAACTTGTCGCCTTGCGCCTTCCAGTCGAACTTGCCCGAATCGACAATCACCCCGCCCACCGCGTTGCCGTGGCCGTTCAGGAACTTGGTGGTCGAATGGGTGACGATGTCGGCGCCATGCTCGAACGGACGGCACAGCATCGGCGTCGCCATGGTGTTGTCGACGATCAGCGGCACCCCGCCGTCATGCGCGATATCCGCGATCGCCGCGATGTCGGTGACGACGCCGCCGGGATTGGCCAGGCTCTCGATGAATACGCAGCGCGTCTTGTCGTCCATCGCGGCGCGCACGTTCTCGGGGTCGTCGACATCGACGAAGCGCGTTTCCCAGCCGAACTTGCGAAACGCCTCGCCCATCTGGTTGAGCGATCCGCCATACAGCTTGCGCGCCGCGACGATGTTGCACCCCGGCTCCATCAGCGTGTGGAACGCCACCAGCTGCGCGGCATGCCCGCTCGCCACGCCCAGCGCGCCCACGCCCCCTTCCAGCGCGGCGATCTTCTTTTCCAGCACGTCGTTGGTGGGGTTCATGATCCGCGAATAGATGTTCCCGAACTGCTTCAGCGCGAACAGGTCGGCGGCATGCTCGGCGCTTTCGAACACGTAGCTCGCCGTCTGGTAAATCGGCGTGATGCGCGCATTGGTCGCGGGATCGGGTTCGCACCCGGCATGCACGGTCATCGTTTCAAGTCTGTGGTCGGCCATCGGGGATCCCCATCCGCTGTGTTCTTGCAAGCACGCCGCTTATCACGGAGCGTGATGCACATCCATGGCGGAGACGCGGGGCCGGTCCGCAACCCGGCGGGCGGACATTAACGACATGATCGGTAAGGGAATTGGATGCCCCGTGAGGATTCGAACCTCAATTGACGGAGTCAGAGTCCGTAGTCTTACCATTAGACGACGGGGCATCA
>JAPYSD010000614.1 GCA_029936705.1 Croceicoccus sp.
GTGCCCGACGGGTCGAGCCGCAGGACCATTTCCAGCGGCTTGTCCGCCGAGGTTCCCTTGCGGGCCTGCGTGGACACGATCAGCCAGTCGCCCTGACGCGAGAATTCCTGCGGGGCGGCGTAATCGACATAGCCATCGTCGCCGAAGAACAGGTGCGGATCCTGAAGCTCGGCCCCGGAAGCCAGGGGGACCGCGATGCGCAATTCGCTGCCGTCGATCGCATAGCGCCCGGTGTCGACCACCGGCGCGGGCAGCGCCTGCCGCCAGCGCGCGAAATTGGCGTCGCTCGGCGCCGTATCGCCGGGATTGGCGACCGCGATCGTCGTCGTCATTTCCGCCTGCTCGGGCACGCAGATCCTGTCGGTGCAGGCCAGCCAGTTCGCCCTTAGCCGGATGGGTAGGCGCGATCCCGGCGCGGCATCGGCGGGCACCGTCAGCGGTACCAGCACCGCGTAGGGCCCCTCGTAGACGTGGTTCATCAGCGAACCGATCAGCAGCGGCTCGGGCGTGGGATAGGACGGCGAACCGGCGGACGCGCCATCCGGCAGGTCCCAGTCCAGGTCCATGCCGAACCCCGCATCGCCGGGGTTCAGCCAATAGCCGTGCCAGCCATCCTCGGGGCGCATCGCGATGGCAAGGTCGACCGTCTCGCCGGGCTGCGCCGCGCGTTCGGCAACCAGCTGCGCGGCGATATGGTTGGCCCGATCCTGCGCATGGCCAGGCCATACGGCCGCCAGCGACAGGACGATTGCCCACAGCAGCACCAGCCCATGAAGCGGGCGCGTGAAGCTGGATCGGCAGGGGTCCGTCATGGGATCGGCGTGCACTCTGAATTCATCGCGGCGCTGCGATGGGGCTTGCGCCGGGACAGGCGGACGGCCATTTGTCGCAGGACTTATCGAAATCTGCGGGGGATTTAGGCGCAGCCTCGCGCCATGTCCATATGTCCCCCGTCCCGGCGGTCTGAAGGGCAGCAATATGGTCGATGCGAACAGGCGTGATGTCGTTATCCTGGGCGGCGGGCTCGTCGGCCTGACGCTGGCGCTGGCGCTGGCGCGGCAGGGCATCACCAGCCACGTGATCGACGCCGCCGATCCCGCTTCGCAGACGGCGGAGGGCTTCGACGGGCGCGCCTCCGCGATCTCGACCGCCAGCTGGAACCTGTTCGGCAATATCGGCCTGCGCGAACATCTCGAGGATTTTGCCAGCCCGATTACCGAAATCGCCGTCAGCGACCAGCTGAAGCCGGGCGAACTGCGCTTTCGCCCCGCGCCCGAAGAGGGATCGCTGGGCCGCATGTTCGAGAACCGCCGCCTGCGGCTTGCCCTGTTCGAGGCGGTGAAGGACGTCGGGGAAATCGCCTATCACCCAAACTCGCGGGTCGCGTCGCGCGAACGCGGCGCACACGGCGTGGCGGCGGTGCTGGAGGATGGCACGCGCTTCGAAGGCAGCCTGCTGGTCGGTGCCGAGGGGCGCGGATCGCCGACGCGGGACGAAGCCGGTCTGGCGGTTGCGAAGTGGAGCTATCGCCACCGCGCAATCATCTGCGGACTGGCGCATGACAAGCCGAACGACGGGATCGCCTGGGAGATATTCTACCCGGCGGGGCCGTTCGCCCTGCTGCCGATGAAGGACGACGACCAGGGCCGCCATCGCACCGCGCTGGTCTGGACCGTGGCTGAGGACGACGCCGCCGCCTGGTTGAAGCTGGGCGAGCGGGCATTCCTGGCCGAGGCGGAGAAGCGCATGGGCGGCTTGCTGGGCAGGCTGGAACTGGCCAGCCCGCGATCGTCCTATCCACTGGGCTTTCACCATGCGCCGACGATCACCGCCGAACGGCTTGCGCTGGTGGGCGATGCGGCGCACGGCATTCACCCCATCGCGGGGCAGGGGCTGAACCTTGGCCTGCGCGATGCCGCCGCGCTGGCCGAAGTGCTGGGCGAGGGGGTCCGGCTCGGCCTCGACCTTGGCGATGCGCAGCTTCTGAAGCGTTACCAGGACTGGCGCGGGCTGGACGACTTCATGGTGGCGGTGGCGACGGATGGCCTGACATGGC
>JAPYSD010000060.1:0-1754 GCA_029936705.1 Croceicoccus sp.
GATCAATTCCTCGGTCTGGAACGGCTTGGCCAGATAATCGTCGGCGCCCGCGTCGAGGCCGGCGACCTTGTCGGACCAGCTGTCGCGCGCGGTCAGCACCAGCACGGGGAAGTTGCGCCCTTCCTTGCGCCACATGCCCAGCACGGTCAGCCCGTCGATCTCGGGCAGGCCGAGGTCGAGCACGACCGCGTCGTAATCCTCTGTCGAACCGAGGAAATGCCCATCCTCGCCATCGGTGGACAGGTCCACCGCATAGCCGTTGGATTCAAGCGTGTTCTTGAGCTGGCTGCCCAGCGTGGGTTCATCCTCGACAATCAGGATCCGCATGCATTCTCCGACATTGGCGGCATTCCCGGTCCGAACGGGCCGGTGCGACAGGCCGCTATTTTACTCGAAGATGGGGTCCACCCCGGAACGGGTCAAGCCGCGCCCCCTCGGCATTGGGCAAAAGCCTGCCCGCCGCAGTGCGCCGAAACGCGCGTGCCGGTGCGAAGACTAGCGGCGGCGCCCGACGACGCGGCCGGTGCGCGCGTCGACATCGACGAACACCACGCGACCGCCCTCGTCCATGAATTTAAGGCGGTAGATCATCGCCGCGCTGTCGAATTCGGGGCCGAGGTAGCGCGAACCGCCCATGCGGGGGATCACGTTGCGTTCGATCTGGCGCAGCGGCAGCACGTTGCCCGCGCGCAGTTCGCGGCGGGCCTCGCTCTGCTCGTCACGCGGCTGCGCCATGGCGGACGGCGCCGCGAAGGGCGCGGCCATCCCGCACAGCAGCAGCACGGCCACCCCGTTCTTCAGGGCGGAAGGCAGATGCCGAAGGGAGGAAGCAGCGCTCATGACAGGAGCCTGCCTAAGCCCACCCCATTGAACAAGGCGTGAATGTTGCGTTCCGGCAAGAGAAGGCGTTCCCCGTTGCCGGAACGCAACATATTCAATTATCTGACAAGTTCGAATGTTGTCGAAAGCGTGACCGGCGTTGCGACCTGTCCGGGACGGGTCGGCGTCTTGGGCGCGGGCGTGGACGCCTGGATCATCACCGCGCGTTCCTGGATCGGCATGGCCATGTCCATCGATTCCGATACCGCCAGCAGCCGCGCATCGCTGAAGCCCGCCACACGCGCATAGTCGCGGGCCTGCGCCATGGACTGGTCGAACGCGGCCTTGCGGGCCTGCGACTTCGCCTTGCTGTCGTCGACGATGCCCCAGTTCGGCCCGGTGATATTGGTCGCGCCCGACTGCACCAGCGCGTCCAGCGTTTCGCCCACCGCGTCCACGTCGCGCAATTCGATGGTGACGTTGTTCGACGCCTCGTACCCGGTGAAGCGCGGCTGGTTGCCGTCGCGGTAATCATATTGCGGGTTCAGCCGGATGCCGCTGGTCTGCACGTATTCGCGCTTGATCCCCAGCGCGTCCAGCCGCTGCAGCACCTTCTCCATCGCGGCGGCGTTCTGCTGCATCGCGGCCTGCGCGGTCTGTGCCTGGGTAGTCACACCCGCGCCGACGGTCGCCTTGTCGGGATCGCCCATGACCTGCTGCATCACCTGCAGTTCGACGACCGGGCCGGACGTCTGGATGTCGACCTCTGCGGCATGGGCCGGCAGGGCGGTGACAGCGGTCATCGCCGCGATGGCGGGAACGGCGGCGGCAGTGGCGGCAAGGACCCTGAGGGTGCTGCGAAAACGAGGCAAAACGGTTCTCCTGTTGTTATGGTCCTATAAAGACGCAGCCAAGCTGGCTGTTCCTTGAACGCG
>JAPYSD010000060.1:1854-11242 GCA_029936705.1 Croceicoccus sp.
CGCGCGCCGTGCGACTAGGCGGCGGCGATGGCACAACCTCCCGTTCTCTCGCTCGAAGGCCTTGGCCTGCAGCAGGGCGGCCTGACCGTGAACGACGGCTGGCTGTTCCGCGATCTCGACCTGCATATCGCGCCGCGCGACCGGCTGGCGCTGATCGGCCGCAACGGCGCGGGCAAGACCACGCTGATGAAGCTGATCTCGGGCGAGGTCGAGATGGACCGCGGCAAGCGCGTGATCGTGCCGGGCACGCGGGTCGTCATGCTGGAGCAGGAGCCCGATTTCTCGTCCTGCGCGACGCTGATGGACTATGCGCTGGGGGGCGATGACGCGCCGCAGCGGTTCGAGGTGGAGGCCATAGCCGACCAGATCGGCATCGACATGACGCGCGACCCCGCCGCCGCCAGCGGGGGCGAAAAGCGCCGCGCCGCCATCGCCCGCGCGCTGGCGAGCGAGCCCGACGTGCTGTTGCTGGACGAGCCGACCAACCACCTCGACCTGTCGGCCATCGACTGGCTGGAGGAATGGCTGAACCGCTATACCGGCGCGTTCGTCACCATCAGCCACGACCGGACCTTCCTGACCCGCCTGACCCGCGCGACCTTGTGGCTGGACCGCGGCGCGCTGCGGCGCAAGGAAGTCGGTTTCGGCGGGTACGAGGCGTGGGAAGACCAGGTCTATGCCGAGGAAGCGCGCGCGGCGGAGAAGCTGGACGCGCGGCTAAAGCTGGAAGCGCACTGGCTGCAGCGCGGCGTGACCGCGCGGCGCAAGCGCAACCAGGGGCGGCTGGAGAAATTGTGGGAGATGCGCGCGGCACGCGCCGCGATGATCAATCCCCAGGGCACGGCCAAGATGAAGCTGGCTGCCGACGACAGCAAGACCAAGAGCGTCATCACCGCCGAGCATATCACCAAGTCCTATGGAGACCGCACGGTCATCAAGGATTTCAGCCTGCGCATCCAGCGCGGCGACCGCATCGGCATCGTGGGCGGCAATGGCGCGGGCAAGACCACGCTGCTGAAGATGCTGACGGGCGAGCTGGAGCCCGACAGCGGCGAGGTGACGCTGGCGAAGAACCTGTCGGGCGTGATGATCGACCAGCAGCGCAGCCTGCTGTCCGATGAAAAGACGGTGCGCGACGTGCTGGCCGAGGGCGGCGACTGGATCGACGTGCGCGGGGTGCGCAAGCATATCCAGGGCTATCTGAAGGAGTTCCTGTTCGATCCGGGGCTGGTCGAGGCGAAGATTGGCACGCTGTCGGGCGGCGAACGGTCGCGCCTTCTGCTGGCCCGCGAATTCGCGCGCACGTCGAACCTGCTGGTGCTGGACGAGCCGACCAACGACCTCGACCTGGAAACGCTGGACCTGCTTCAGGAAGTGATCGCGGATTACGACGGCACGGTGCTGATCGTCAGCCACGACCGCGACTTCCTGGACCGCACGGTAACGGTGACGCTGGGCCTGGACGGCAGCGGCACGGTGGACATCATCGCGGGCGGCTATGCCGACTGGGAACGCAAGCGGCAGGACCGCACGCAGAACCGCGGGCCGAAGAAGGCCCCGCCGCCGCCCCCTCCCCCGCAGAAGAAGGCGAAGCTGTCGTACAAGGACCAGCGCGACTACGACCTGCTGCCCGGCCGGATCGAGGAGCTGGAAGCCGAGATCGCCGCCAATGAGGACGCGATGGCCGATCCGGACCTGTACACCGCCGATCCGAAGAAATTCGCCGCGCTGACTGCGAAACTGGAAAAGCTGCGCGGCGAAAAGGACGCGGCGGAGGAGCGCTGGCTGGCGCTGGCCGAGGAGGTCGAGGCGCTGGAGGGATAGAGGCTGCTGGACCCCGCGCGCGTTTCGCCCGTTGATGGCCAAACGCAAAGGAGACTCCATGCTACGACCGATCCTGATGGGCCTTGTTGCCGGACAACGATCCATGGCGCCGCTGGCCGCGCTGGCGGGCGCCGCGCGCAATGGCAACCTGCCCTATGACAACGGCCCGGCCCGGCTGATGAGCCACCCGCTGATCGCGGCGGGCGGCGTGGCGCTGGCGGCGCTGGAAATGGCGGGGGACAAGATGAAGGATGCACCCGACCGGACGGTGTTCCTGGGCCTGCTGGCGCGCACGATCACGTCCGGCTTCGCGGGCGCGGCGCTGGCCCCGCCCCGGCGGCAGGTCGCGGGCGCGGCACTGGGGATCGGCACGGCGCTGGCGGCGTCCTTCGTGGGGCTGGCCATGCGCAAGCGCGCGATGCGCAAATACGGACAGACCTCGACCGGATTCGCCGAGGAAGCGATCGTCTTCCCCGCCGCCAACCTGATCGCCAACGCTCGCTAACGCAAGTGCGGGAGGAGCGGGTTCGCCCGCCCCTCCCGTCCTGCATCAGGCCTTGTGCGCCGCGATCCAGCGGTCGACGCGCGCTTCCAGCACGCTCAGCGGCATCACGCCTTCCTTCACGATTTCGTGGAACTGGCGGATGTCGAAGCGGTCGCCCAGCTCGGCCTCTGCCTTGGCGCGCAGTTCGACCCACTTGTTCTGGCCGATCTTGTAGCTGCATGCCTGGCCCGGCCAGATGCAGTAACGGCGCACTTCCGCCTCTGACCTGGTGCGGGTGAAACCGACCGTGTCGACGAAATATTGCGTGCCCTGCTCCACGCTCCACTTCTTGTGGTGCAGGCCGGTATCGACCACCAGCCGCGCGGCGCGGAACAGCCAGCTCTGCAGCGCGCCGGCCTTTTCCATGCCTTCGTATCCGCCCAGTTCCGACGCCAGCTGCTCGGCATAGAGCGCCCACCCCTCGCCATAGGACGAGATGTAGTAGTTCTTGAGCAGCATCGGCGTATCGCCCGCCTGATGGACCAGGCTGCCCTGAAGGTGATGGCCGGGCACCGCCTCGTGATAGGTGAGCGCGGGCAGCGTGTATTTCGGCCAGTCCTCAGTGTGCTTGAGGTTGATGTAGTAGATGCCGGGGCGCGAACCGTCGAGCGTCGGGCTCTCGTAATAGCCCAGCGGCGCGCCGTCCTGGATCTCGGCCGGAACGGCGCGGATCTCGACCGGCTGGGTCGGCAGGGTGGCGAAGGCCTGCGGCAGCTTCGCCTGCATCGCGTCGAGGCTGGCGTTGAGGTCGGTCAGCATCGCCTCGTGCCCCTCGGGCGTGTTGGCGTAGAGCTGGTCGGGGCGCGAATTGAACTGCGCGAGGCGTTCACCGACCGTGCCGGTGGTCAGGCCAACCTCGGCCAGCATCGTTTCCAGCTCGGCGCTGAGCTCGGCGACCTGGCGCAGGCCGATCTGGTGAATTTCCTCCGCCGTCAGGTCGGTCGTGGTCGAGTTCGCGAGTTCCAAACGGTAGAGCTCTTCCGAATTCGGCACGCGCCACACGCCGTCGCCCTCGGGCGCGGTGGGCTTCAGCTCTTCCAGCATCGCGGCCTGGCGCAGCAGCGCGGGATTGATCGATTCGTCCATGATCGCGGCGGCGCGGGCCTTCCAGTCACCCTCGATCCCGGCGGCCTGCGCACGCTCTGCCAGCGAGTTGACGAGGCGCGATTCGCCCGCGGGGGTCTGGGCCATCGCCCGGATCTGCGCGATCGCGATGTCGAGCGACCATGCGGGCGCCAGGTATCCCTTGGCCGCCTGCTCGCGCTGCAGCGCGCTTTCGTCGTCGAGGCCCTTGCCGAACTGGACCATGCGCTGGAGATAGGCGACCGCGTCGTCCTCGCTCTCAACCGGGTGCTTGGTGTCCATGAAGCTGGGGATCGAACTGTACGATCCCCCCATGTGGCTGAGCACATAGGGGCTATAGACACTGCCCATGCCGAAGGGTTCGCCCCACAGGCGCTTTTCCAGCATGTCGGTGACGACGGCGTGGTGGACCTTCTGCCCCTCGTCCAGTCCCTCGGTCGGGATGGCGCGAATGGCGTTCAGCATCTGCTTCGCGAACGCTTCCTCGGCCACGATGCCGGCGCGGCCGAACTCGCCCAGCTGGTGCCGCGCCCACGCATTCTCGCCCGTGTCGATGCCCAGTGCCGTCATCGAGGCGGGGCTGAGGCGCATGTCGCCCCAGAAGGTGCGGTCCATCACCGCCGCCAGCTGCGCGCCTGCGCCGCCTTGCGCACGGGCGATGGCGGGCAGCGAACAGGCAAGGGCGACGGTGCCCGTTCCGGCAAGGAACTGGCGGCGGTGCAGGGCGACTGGCTTCATGAAGGGGGACTCGCTCGAAATCTACGGTTTCAACTGAAACCGACGCTTGCACGGCCCATCCCAAAGATCAAGCGGCCCCCTGCCCCTCCCTTTCCACGCGCACGTCGAGAGTGTCAGCCGATGCGGTAGAAGCCCGCTACCCGGTCGAGCGCGAGGCCCAGCACCAGCTTGCCGCTGCGCGCGGGCCAGCCCATCGCCTTTTCCGCGTTGCCGACCGCCTCGCCCGCGCAGACCACGCGCCACAAGATGTCGGACAGCCCCGGCCCCGCCGCCTTCACTGCCTTGTCGAAGCGCGCCTTGGCCGCGATCTGGCGTTCGGACGGGTCCAGCCCGCGGTCGGGATTGGTGCCGCCGATCCGCACCGCGTCCCAGCGCATGGTGATTGACGGGGCGATCTGCGCGCGTTCCCAGTCGGCACGCAGCCGCTCGCCCGCCTCGTACTGCGGTTCGGTCAGATGGCCATGCGCATAGAGCCAACCGAGCGGCGATTCCCTGAGGTTCACGGTCACGGCGCGCGCGCGTTTCGAGGCGCCGCCGCGATAATCCCTGGAAATGCGGCGCGGCCCCTCGCTGGTGAGTTCGCGCGTCACATATTCGCCCGGTCCCCGGTGTTCGGTATCCTGCTGTTCGCGGTCCTGCTGGCTGGTCATAGATGTTTCCCCTTCGATTGATGTGCAGGGGATGTGCGGACCGCTTGTCTTGTAGGAAAATAAAACCGAATAGGTTCGTGACATTTCTCGAAAGGAACCGCGCCGTGATTAACCGCATCCGCACGATCCGCAAGGACAAGGGCATGACGCTGGCGGATCTTGCCGCCGCCTGCGTGCCCCCGACGACGCCGCAAACGGTGGGACGGCTGGAGACCGGGATGCGCACGTTGTCGATCGACTGGCTGAACCGGATCGCGGGCGCGCTGGGCGTTGCGCCCGAACTGCTGCTGGCAAGCGAGACGCGCGACGCGGCGATGGTGGTCGCGCGGCTGACGTCTGACGGGGCCGAGCCGCTCCCCTCCCCGCGCGAAGCGGTCGAGCCGCTGGCGTTGCTGGGCGATGGCGCGGTGCACGTTGTTGAGGTCGAGAGCGCGGTCGGCGAATATCGCGCCGGGGACAGGCTGTGGATGCGCGACCTGCCGGCGGAGGAACGGTCGCGCGCGATCAATCGCGACGTGCTGGTGCCGCGCCCCGGCGGGCGCTTTGCCTTTGGGCGGTTGATCGACTTTTCCGACGATCACCTGGCGCTGCTTCCGCCCGGAGCGGGGCAGCGCCAGATCGTCGTGCAGGGCCCGCCGTGGATCGCGCTGGCGGCGCTGCTGGTGCGGGCGCTCTAGGGCGCGCTTTCGGCTACGCCGCGACCTGCTGGCCCGCCGCGTCGCCCGAAAGCTGCGGCTTTTTCAAGGCCAGCAGCGCCATGTAGGGCGCGCACAGGAAGCGCAGGCCGAGGAAGCCGTAGATCATTGCCACCAGCAGCGCGAAGCCGACGCCCAGCACCTGCGCGTATGCGATGGCCAGCCCCGCGATCGCCAGCGTCACGGCGGCCAGCACCATTTCGGGCACGGTGCAGGCAAGCGCGGAGACCATGCCGCCGCTGGCTCCGAACTTGGGCGTGCGGCGCCATGCATGCGGCTTGTTCGACAGGCCCGCCACGCCCGACACCAGCACGATATAGGTCAGCGAGGCGCGGGCGATCTCGCCGCGGATCATGTCGGGAATGCGGTGGCAGCCGGTCAGGCGATAGCGGTGCCAGTTGCGCACCAGCCCCGTGGCGGTGCCCAGCGCGATCATCGGCCACGCGATCGGGGCGAGCGTCACGGGCTCCATCGCGCCCGCCAGCACAGCGATGGCGATACCGGTCACGCCGATCAGGCCCAGCACGATGCCCGCCAGCGTCTGCAGCGGCGCGGAGCAGCGCAGCACTTCGAGCAACTTGGTCCAGCCCGGCATGGGCCGCGCATAGGGTTCGGGCCGGAACAGTTTCCAGTGGCGGCGCAGCTGCTGCACGGGGCCCGCGGTCCAGCGGAAGCGCTGCTTCTTGTAATCCTCGAACGTGTCGGGGATCAGCCCGCGGCCGAACGTCTCGCCCAGGTACATGCCGCGATAGCCCGCGGCGCGCAGCCGGACCGACACCTCGGAATCCTCGGTCAGGCACCATTCGGCCCAGCCGCCCACGCGGCGCAGCGCCTCGGCGCGCAGCAGGCACATGGTGCCGATCGTGAACGCGCCGCCATATTCGGACACGCCGCACATATCGACCTTGTTGTTGGGCATGTATTCCCAGTGGCAGCCGGTCAGATAGGCGCTGTCCTCGTAATCGCGGTAGTCGTGCGGGGTCTGCAGATAGCCCACCGAACGGTCGCGGAAGAACGGCACCAGGCGCGAGAGGAAATCGGGTTCGGCCAGGTAGTCGGCGTCGATGACCGACACGATTTCCGCCGCCGGGTCCATGCGCCCGTCGAGCACCCAGTTGAGCGCGCCTGCCTTGGCGCCGGGCAGCGGATCGACGTGGAAGAAGCGGAACACCTCGCGCCCCAGCCGCCGGTTCAGCAGCGCGGCGTGGCTTTCCAGCGGGCGCCACAGCGCCTCGTCCTTGGTGTTGTTGTCGATGACGATGACTTCGAAATTGGTGTATTCCTGCGCGGCGAGACGGTCCATCGTCTCCTTCACCACTTGCGGCGGCTCGGCATAGCAGGGCAGGTGCACCGACACGCGCGGCTCGAACGGTTCGCTGGAGACATGGGCCTGCGCGCCGCGCCTTTGGCGGGCGGGGCGTTCACCCGGCAACGGGGCGCGATTGGGCAGGCGCCAGTGGCTGTGGGTCAGCGACGCCTCGCGCGCGATCCGCTCGATCCAGCCGAGATAGCCCAGCGCGAGCGCCACGGTGATGGCGAGATAGAGCGCAGCCTCGTTCCAGAGCGGCAGGGGCGCCTCGTTCACCAGCAGGCACAGCCACCACCAGCTGACCGCCAGCGCCAGCGCCTCGACGCTGAGCCATGCCATGCCCGGCAGGCTCAGCCGCCAGCCCATCGTCTGGCGCAGCGACAGCGCTAGCATGAACGCGCCCAGCGGCACCAGCAGCGTGTAGAACTGCCCGGTCGCCACGCCCGCCACCAGGTACGCCAGCGCGGTCAGCAGCGACAATTCGGCGATGTTGCGCGGCAGATATCCGCCGATCCGCAGCCCGCCCTTCAGCGTGATCCAGCCGCCCACTTGCGCGGGCGCGTCGTCGGCATCGCGCCGCCATGCGGACCAGATGGCCACCAGGAAGGTCAGCAGGCCCAGGAACAGCATCCAGGGGTCGAAGTCGGCTCGGACGGGAATAAGCAAGGCGAGAGGCTTTCGCTGTGGCTACAAACGGCGGCTTGCGACTGTCACGGGTCGTCGCGCGAACCCGCGCGCCCGCGCCGTCAGACCCGTTTCGGCAGATAAAGGTCTGGCGGTCCGGACGCGGCGAGGCGCGCGATATCACGGCTTACAATGGTAAACGCGGGCGCGCGGGCAAGCTGCCACGCGACGAAGCGCCCTGATTCTGCCATAATTGGAACCGCGCGGCCCGCCCCTAGGCGCGGGGGGATGGCTGCCGGATGAACGGCCGCCCTCCCCTTCACCGCCGCCTGGGCAGCTTCAGACCTCGCCGCGGGCCAGGCGTTCCTGCCGGTCGGCCTCGTTCTCGCGCGGGACGAAGCTGTCGGATTTCACCCGCAGCCAGATCAGCACCGGCGCCGCCATGTAGATCGAGCTGTAGGTACCGACGAAGATGCCGAAGGCGATGGCGGCCGCGAAACCGAAGGTCATCGCCGGGCCGACGAACATCAGCACCATCAGCACCATCATCGTCGTCAGCGAGGTCATCACCGTGCGGGCCAGCGTCTCGTTCACCGAGAGGTCGAGCAGCTCGGGCATCGGCATCTTTCGATATTTCTTCAGGTTCTCGCGGATGCGGTCATAGACGACGATGGTGTCGTTCAGCGAATAGCCGATGATCGCCAGGATGGCGGCGACGATGTTGAGGTCGAACTCCATCCCCGTGATCGCGAACATGCCCAGCGTGAGCGACACGTCGTGCAGCAGCGCGAACATCGCGCCGACACCGAACTGCCATTCGAAGCGGATCCAGATGTAGATCGAGATCATTACCATCGCGGCCAGCAGGGCCATCATGCCGGTTTCGAACAATTCGCCCGACACCTTGCCCGACACCGAATCGACGCCGTCGATCCGCACGCCGGGATGGTTTTCCTGCATGTTGGCGGTGATCGCGCTGGTCATCCGGTCGGCAAGGTCCTTGGCCGCCGACGCGCCGTCCTCGGTCTCGGGAAGGCGCATGCGGATCGACACCTCGTTCGGCTGGCCGAAGCGCTGGATCACCGGCTCGCCATAACCCAGCGAGCCGATCTCGCGGCGCAGCTCCGCGACGGGGGCCTGGGCCTCCTGCGTGAAGGTGGCGCGGATCATCTGGCCGCCGACGAAATCGACGCCTAGGTTCAGGCCCTGCGTCGCGACGAGGCCCCAGCTGGCGATCATCAGCAGGACCGAGACGACGTAGAACGGGACCCGCCACTTCAGGAAGTGGATGTTGGTCGTGTCGGGAACGAGCTTCAGGAGTTTCATGGCTGCTCCCCCCTCAGATATGCAGGTCGGCGGGGCGCTTGCGGCGCAGATAGCCCGCCACCCACATTCTGGTCAGCGTGACCGCGGTAAAGACCGAGGTGACGATACCGATGATGAGAACGATCGCGAAGCCGCGGATCGGGCCGGAGCCGAACAGGAACAGCAGCACGCCCGCGATCACGTTGGTGATGTTGGCGTCGAAGATCGCGCGCTGCGCCTCGCGGTAGCCGACCTCGACCGCCTGCACCACGCGGCGGCCGCGTCGGCGTTCCTCGCGGATGCGTTCGTTGATCAGCACGTTGGCGTCGACCGCGGTACCGATGGTCAGCACGAAACCTGCGATGCCCGGCAGCGTCAGCGTGGAGCCGAGCAGCGCCATGATCCCCAGGATCAGCAGCACGTTCAGCACCAGCGCGCCATTGGCATAGAGCCCGAAGCGGCCATAGGTGACCACCATGAAGACCAGCACCGCGGTGCCGCCGATGATCAGTGCCAGCACGCCGCGCTCGATCGAATCGGCGCCGAGGTCGGGACCGACCGTGCGTTCCTCCACCACCGCGAGGTCGACGGGCAGCGCGCCCGAACGCAGCGAGAT
>JAPYSD010000061.1 GCA_029936705.1 Croceicoccus sp.
CAATAGCCTTGACCGGGTGGTGCGGTTGGGGGTGGAGATGACCATCAGCCCGCCCTCTGCCAGCCGGTCCTGAAGCTGGTGCACGAAGGCGCCCTTGTCGGCGACATGCTCGATCACTTCCATCGCGGTGACGAGGTCGAACCGGCCCGCGGGCAGTTCGGCCAGCTCGCCCGCGTGATAGGTGATGTCCAGCCCGCCGGCACCGGCATGCGCCTGCGCCGCGCCGATATTCTCTGCCGCGGCGTCCACGCCCGTCACCTTGGCGCCCAGACGTGCCAGCGGTTCGCACAGCAGGCCCGCGCCGCAGCCGACGTCCAGTGCGTTCCTGCCCGCCAGCGGATGGCGCGCGCGGACGTCGCCGCCCCAGTGCAGGTCGACCGCCTCGCGGATGAAGCCCAGCCGGACCGGGTTCAGCCGGTGCAGCATCGCGGAGGAGCCTTGCGGATCCCACCAGTCCGCCGCCAGCGCGCCGAAATGGGCCGCTTCCTCGGGCCGGATGGTTACAGGTGATATTGTTGCATTGGCCATGCCATACCCTTAACAGCGCGCAGTTCGAACGGCCAGCATTCGCGTGGCCATCCTGGCAGACAGACAGAGAAGGCGAAGCATAGTGGCCCGCATCGTGATGAAGTTCGGCGGCACCTCGATGGCGGGGACGGAGCGTATTCGCCGCGTCGCCAATATCGTGCGCCGCCAGCAGGCCGCGGGGCACGAGGTGGCGGTCGTCGTATCGGCCATGGCGGGCGAGACCGACCGGCTGGTCAATTTCTGCCGCGAGGCGAATCCGCTGTACGATCCGGCCGAATACGACGTGGTGGTCGCCAGCGGCGAGCAGATCACGAGCGGGCTGCTGGCGCTGACGCTGCAGGCGCTGGGCTGCAAGGCGCGGTCCTGGCTGGGCTGGCAGGTCCCGATCCACACCGACAACGCGCATGCCAAGGCGCGCATCGGCGAAATCGACGCAGGCCAGATGATCGCCAGCATGCAGGCGGGCGAGATCGCGGTGATCCCGGGATTCCAGGGCCTGGCCGAGGATGGCCGCGTCGCGACATTGGGCCGCGGGGGCAGCGATACCAGCGCGGTGGCCGTCGCCGCCGCAGTCAAGGCCGACCGCTGCGACATCTATACCGATGTCGACGGCGTCTACACCACCGACCCGCGCATCGTCGCCAAGGCGCGCAAGCTGAAGGCCGTGACGTTCGAGGAAATGCTCGAGCTGGCCTCGGTCGGGTCCAAGGTGCTCCAGACCCGGTCGGTCAGCCTTGCGATGAAGGAAAAGGTACCCGTCCAGGTGCTGTCGTCGTTCATCGACGACGACGCGCCCTTGGCCGATGAATTGCCCGGAACGCTGATCGTCAGCGAGGAAGAGCTTGAAGGACTCGACATGGAAAGCCAGCTGATCACCGGCATCGCCGCCGACAAGAACGAAGCCAAGGTCATACTGACCCGCGTGCCCGACCGCCCCGGCGCGGTGGCCAGCGTGTTCACCCCGCTTGCGGCGGCGAACATCAACGTCGACATGATCATCCAGAACGTGGGCCGCGAAAAGGGCGAGACCGACGTGACCTTTACCGTGCCGGGCGCCGACCTGGTGCGCACGCAGGCGCTGCTGGAAGAGCACAAGCCGCAGATCGGGTTCAACCGCATCATCACCGATCCCAAGGTCGCGAAGATCAGCGTCGTGGGCGTGGGCATGCGCAGCCACGCGGGCATCGCCAGCACCATGTTCAAGGCGCTGGCCGACCGCGGCATCAACATCCAGGCAATCTCGACCAGCGAGATCAAGGTGTCCGTCCTGATCGACGAGGACGAGACCGAGCTGGCCGTGCGCGTGCTGCACACCGCCTATGGGCTGGACGCGGTCGACGACGCCGCCTGAGCAGCCGGTCAAAGGGGCTCGGTTCCGCGAACCCGCCCTTCTCCCAAAACGACATGCAGAAACCCCCGCCAGGCTTGCGCCGGGCGGGGGTCCCTGGTGATTCGCTTCTCGCCTGTCCGGCGCCGATTAGTCGACCGGCGCGGTCGTGCCCGTGTCCGCCGCCACTTCGGGAATGGTCCCGGCGCTGGCGTCCGATGCCTCGGTGCTGACTGTGTTGGGCTCGTCCACCGCGTCGCCTGCCGCCGCGTCGTCGGCCGGGGCTTCCTCGACCGCGGGCAGCGGCAGGTTCGAACCCATGCTGTTGAGATAGGCGATGATGTTGGCGCGGTCTTCGGGATTGCCGAGGCCCGCGAAGCTCATCTTGGTGCCGTTCGCGAAATTGCGCGGGCTGGTCAGCCACGCGTCCATGTTCTCGAACGTCCAGCTTCCGCCGTGGCCCGACAGCGCCGAAGAGAACGCATAGCCGTTCTTGCCCTCGCCGATGGGTTCGCCCATCGTGCCGTAGAGATTGGGGCCGATGCCGTTCGCGCCGCCCTGCTCGATGGTGTGGCACGCGGTGCACTTGGCGAACACCGCCTCGCCCTTGGCGACGTCGGCGGTCGACAGCAGCATGGCCAGCGAGGGGCCCTGTTCGCCGCCCTCTTCCTCGACGCCTTCGATGACATAGCCCAGCTTTTCGGGGCGTTCGCTGTCGAAGATATGGCCGCTGATGCTGGACAGGCCCAGGGCGACGACGCCGCCGAACAGGGTCCAGCCGAAGATGGTATTGGTTCTGCCGTCCATCAGAGAAATTATCCGTCTGCGAGTGCGCGCGTTGACGCGTTCGTGAAAAGATGCGTTGTTTCGGGGCCGATATGGCTCGCGCGCCGCTCTAAATAAGGGTTCGGCGCATGACAAGGGCGTTTCACGCCCCGACGCGATTCGTTTGCGCCTTTCGCCGTGCCGCCGGCGGCCAAGGCCACTTGCCCAAAGCACTTGGCAGCCGCGCGGCAAGCCCTTAACGGCTTGCGCATGAACGCGCCCCCCCCTCCCAAGGCCAGCCCCTATGCCGCACCGGCGATGGCGCTGGTAAAGAAGATGACCCAGGCCGCCCTGGACGATCCCGCGCGGGCGGTGTCGTTCCAGGGGGCGCCGGGCGCCAATTCGCATATCGCGGCGCTGACTTTCGATCCCGATTGCCTGCCGATGCCGTGCTTCTCGTTCGCGGACGCGATCGACGCGGTAAAGGAAGGGCGCGCCGCGCGAGCGATCATCCCGATCGAGAATTCGCATAACGGGCGCGTGGCCGACATTCATTTCCTGCTGCCGGAATCGGGACTTGCGATCACCGGCGAGCATTTCATGGAGATCCATCATCACCTGATGGGGCTGGGCGAAGGTCCGTTTCGCGCGGTGATGAGCCATCCGCAGGCGCTGGGCCAGTGCCGCCACCGGCTGCGGGCCGACGGGCTGGTACCGATGGACCACGCCGACACCGCGGGCGCCGCCGCCACGGTGTTCGAGCAGCAGGACCCCGGCCTTGCCGCCATCGCGCCCGAGATGGCGGCAGAGCTCTATGGCCTGAAGATCGTTGCGCGCGAGATCGAGGATGCGCGCGACAACATGACCCGCTTCGTCGTGCTGGCCAAGGACGCGCTGGACCCGGCGACGATCGCGGGGCCGGCCATGACGACCTTCGTGTTCGAGGTGCGCAACATCCCCGCCGCGCTGTACAAGGCGCTGGGCGGGTTCGCGACCAATGGCGTCAACATGACCAAGCTGGAAAGCTATCAGAAGGGGGCGGCCTTTGCCGCGACCGAGTTCTACGCTGATATCGTGGGGGCGCCCGGCCAGCCCGCGGTCGACCGCGCGATGGAGGAGCTGGGCTTCTATTCCAAGCACCTGCGCATGCTGGGCACCTATCCGCAGGCGCGCGAGCGCGGCTGAACTGCACGGGGGGCGCCTTTTCGCATGACCGGATTCCACCTGCGCGATGCCGCCGCCAGCGACGCACCTGCCCTCTCGGCGCTGGGGCGCGACAGTTTCGTGGCCGCTTTCGGTCATCTCTATCGGCCCGATGACCTGGCCCGGTTCCTGGACGAGGTGCACGATCTCGCCACCGTGGCCGCGCAGATCGCCGATCCGGGCTATCTGCACCGGCTGGCCGTGGACGATGCGGGCCGCCTGCTGGGCTATTGCAAGCTGGAGGCGGTCAGCTCCTATGCCGGACATTCGGACGCAAGCGCGCCGCTGGGCCTCAGCCAGCTGTATACCGATCCGGCGATGACGGGGCGCGGGCTGGGCGGGGCGCTGATGGACTGGACGCTGGCCACCGCGCGGGCGCGGGGCTGCGACGCCGTGCAGCTATCGGTGTGGAGCGAGAATACCGGCGCGCAGCGGTTCTACCAGCGGCACGGGTTCGCCAAGATCGCCGACATCGATTTCTGGGTCGGCAGCCACCGCGACGACGAGTTCCTCTACGAACTGCGGCTCTGACCGGTCACAGCCATTTCCAGCGCCAGAACAGGAACAGCTGCACCGCCAGGATGGCCGTGCACAGGCCGACGACTTCCCAGAACGCGTTGTTGTCCTCGACCCCCGGCATGCCGCCGACGTTGATTCCCATCAGCCCGGTCAGGAAGCTGAGAGGCAGGAAGATGCCCGCCACGATGGTCAGCATGTAGGTCGCCTTCTCGCTGCTGGCGACGGCGCGGGCGCGGATCTCGTCCTGCAGCACGACCGCGCTTTCCATCGATATGTCGATGTCGTCGAGATAGCGGCGCAGGCGTTCGATGGTCTCGGCGATCTCGCGCCGGTCGTGATCCTCGAACCAGGATGGCGCGTCGCGGCTGATCCGCTCCAGCGCCTCGTGCTGCGGGCTCATGTGGCGTTTCAGAGCAAGGCAGTTGCGGCGGATCGTGGTGATCCTTGGCAGGACATTCTCGGGATCCTCGTCCGGGTCTTCCTGCTCCAGCTCGTCGATATGGTCGTTCATGTCGATGATCGACCGGCTCATCCGCGCGATCATGTGCTCGGTCAGCTGGGTGATCAGCGAACCGGCGTCGGTCGGGCCGATGCCGCGATCGATCTCGGCCAGCGTGTCGCGCGGCGTCTGCAGCCGTTCGCGGCGCAGCGTGATCAGCCGCCGCCCGTCGCACCACAACTGCATGGAGACCATGTCCTCGGGCTCGGCATTGGGGTTGAAGTTGATGCCGCGCAGCGTGGCGACCAGCGTCTCCCCCTCGCGGAATGCGCGCGGGCGGGTGCGGTCGCTGACCAGCAGCTCCGCGGTCGGCTCGGGTATGCCGATCGTGTTTTCCAGCCAGTCCTGCACCCCCGGCTGGTTGCGGCAGATATGCATCCAGAGCACTTCGTCGGGCCCGTGTCCGGACGGCGTCCAGCCGCGTGCCTCCTCCCAGCCGAGAGGCCGCCCGCCGCCCTTGCCGTCGAGCACGCGCGCGAACAGCAATGCATCCTCGCTGGTCTGGTCGTCGTAGAGTTGTGGCTCGTCCAAGAATGCGTCTCCTTTGCGCGAATTGATGGCAAATCGCGGCAATTCAGGCAAATGCGTCTTTGCCCCTGTATCGAAGCGGCTGTATAGGCAAAGCCATGTCCACAGACAGTATCGCAGCAATCCGCCCCTGGCGCATGATCGACCGCCGCAAGAGCCGCCAGATCATGGTGGGCCGCGTGCCCGTGGGCGGCGACGCCCCGATCAGCGTGCAGACCATGACCAACACGCTGACCAGCGACGCGGGCGCGACCATCGACCAGATCCGCCGGTGCGAGGATGCGGGCGCGGATATCGTGCGCGTATCGTGCCCCGACGTCGAATCGACCACCGCGCTGCGCGAGATCGTGAAGGCGGCGGACGTGCCGATCGTCGCGGACATCCATTTCCACTACAAGCGCGCGCTGGAAGCCGCGGACGCGGGCGCGGCCTGCCTGCGCATCAATCCCGGCAATATCGGTTCGGGCGAGCGCGTGGCCGAGGTCGTGCGCGCGGCCAAGGCGAACGGCTGTGCGATCCGCATCGGCGTGAACGCGGGCAGCCTGGAAAGGGACCTGCTGGAAAAATACGGCGAGCCTTGCCCGGAGGCGCTGGTCGAATCGGCGCTGGACCACATCAAGCTGCTGCAGGACCACGATTTCCACGAATACAAGGTCGCGGTGAAGGCCAGCGACGTGTTCCTGGCCGTCGCGGCGTACCAGGGGCTGGCCGACGCGGTCGATTGCCCGCTGCACCTTGGCATTACCGAGGCGGGCGGCCTGATCGGCGGCACGGTGAAATCGGCGCTGGGCATCGGCAATTTGCTGTGGGCGGGCATCGGCGACACGCTGCGCGTCTCGCTCTCGGCCGAACCGGAAGAGGAAGTGCGCGTCGGGTTCGAGATCCTGAAGGCGCTGGGCCTGCGCACCCGCGGCGTGCGTGTCGTGTCCTGCCCCAGCTGCGCGCGGCAGGGGTTCGACGTGATCCGCACGGTCCAGGCGCTGGAAGAACGGCTGCAGCACATCAAGACGCCGCTTTCGCTGTCGGTGCTGGGCTGCGTGGTGAACGGGCCGGGCGAAGCGCGCGAGACCGATATCGGCATCACCGGCGGCGGCAACGGCAAGCACATGGTCTATCTGTCGGGCGTGACCGACCACCACGTGCAAAGCGGCGACATGCTGGACCACATCGTCCGCCTGGTCGAGGCGAAGGCCGCCGAGATCGAGGCCGGGCAAGCCGACATGGCAAAGGTCGGCGAGGCCGCCGAATAGCCCCCGCGTTTTACGCCTGCTTAAGCATGGCGGGCGTAGGCTGGGTGCATGAGCATGCACAAGGTCTTCTGGATCGGCTTCGCCGCCTGCATCGTGGGCGCCTTCATGACCGAAATGCCCGGCGGCGAGGCCGCGCCCGAAGCGGCGCCCATGCCCGATGGCGCGACGCTGGCGGCTGCTCCCGCCGCGCATCAGGACGGCGGCCGGGACGACGGTTGGGGCGGGGGCGACATTCGCCTGTCGCGGCGCGGCGACGGGCATTTCTATGCCAATCCCTCGATCGGCGGACGGCAGCTGGATGTGATGGTCGATACCGGCGCCAGTTTCGTCGCGCTGACCGGCGATGATGCGCGCGCGGCGGGACTGGACTGGAGCGATGCGGACCTGCGCCCCGTCGCCCGCGGCGCAAGCGGCGTGGTCGAAGGCGTGCCGGTGATGATCGACAGCATCGAACTGGGCGGAACCGAAATGCGCGACGTGGAAGCCGCGATCGTGCCCGACGGCCTGCCGGTCACGCTGCTGGGGCAAAGCTATCTGCGCCGCTTCCAGCGGGTCGAGATCGAGGGCGATGCCATGGTCCTGTCCCGCGATTGATCACCGCTGCACCGGCAGGGTGAAGACCTTCGGTTAACTTTGAAGCCACACCGGTTCTGGTATATATTTCAGACATGACGAAAACGATTATTAACCGATCCGGGGCATCCGGCCCCATGCTGGGGCGCCGCGCCGTGCTGGGCGGGGCCGCCGCCGCCGGGGCCGCGCTGGCCATGCCGGGCAGGGCCTTTGCCAGCGCCAGCCCGCTGACCCCCGGCCAGCGCCGCGTGCTCGACGTGGCAAAGGAACAGATGGACCGCGCGGGCGATGCGCTGTGGCGCCGGGACATTGCCGGTATCGCCGATTTCGGCGTCCATTCGTCGATCCCGCGTTTTCATTTCGCCAATGTCGAACAGGGCAGCGTGCGCAGCTTCCTGGTCGCGCATGGCACCGGTTCGGACCCGGAGCATGACGGGTTCCTCAACAATTTCTCGAACGTGCCGGGGTCGAACGCGACCAGCCGCGGCGCCTATGTGACCTATGAATGGTACAAGGGCCGCTATGGCACCTCGATCCGGCTGGGCGGGCTGGACGCGGACAATTCCAACGCGCTGCCCCGCTATATCGTGGCGCATCCGGCGGAATATGCGACGCAGGCGCATGTCGACCGCTGGGGCAGGCTGGGCCGGTCGAACGGCTGTTTCGCGATGGACCCCGCCGATTTCAACGAGGCGCTGTGGCACCTGTCGGGCGGCCGGCTGCTTTACGCCGACCGCCTCGGCATTTCCTGAACGGGCGGCACCGCGCCGGGCAGCTTACGCGCCCGGTGCCTCGATCGGGACGATCGGTTCGTCGGTCTTGTGCTGCCCGGTCTTCTGCACGCGCGGCGCGGCCATGCTGGCCAGCACCGGCTCGTCCCGGCCATAGATGTCGTCGAAACTGCGCATCTGGCCGTCGATGTCGCGCGCCATGGTGAAATAGGTGATGTAAACCGGCAGTTCCTTGGTCAGCGGCACGCGGGTGTACTCGCGCGAGTTCGCGATCTCGACCGCTTCCTCGCTCGACAGGCCGCCCAGGCCCTTGGCCAAAATCATCGCCAGCTTCATCGCGCCTTCGGTCCGCACGCAGCCATGGCTGAGCGCGCGGCTGGAATTGTTGAACAGCGACTTCGACGGCGTGTCGTGCAGGAAGATCGCATGCGGGTTCGGCATGTCGAGCTTCATCAGCCCCAGCGAATTGCCGGGGCCGGGCTGCTGCACCACCACGGTCATGCCCGCGTCGGTCTTGTACGCCTTGTAATTGTTGCTGCGTGCATAGGACGGGTTGTTCAGCACGCGCGCGCCCAGCCCTTCGCCCACCACGATCGACTGCGGCACGGTCCAGGTCGGGTTGAAGATCACGCCCTCGACCGTTTCGGCCAGCTGCGGGGTCGCGGTGCGGCCCGGCTTGCCCACGATGGTGCGGAACGAGGTATGGACCTTGTTGTTGATGACCAGCCGCAGCTGATATTCGGGGACGTTGGTCAGCAGGTAGTTCTTGCCCATGTCCTGGCCCAGCCAGCGCCAGCGGTCCATGTTGGCGCGGATCTTCGCGCGCGCCGCCGTGTCGCCTTCGCTCGTTTCCAGCAGCATCTGTTTCAGTACGGCATAATCGGGATGCGTGGGATTGAGCGAATCGAGCGCGGCCACGATGCCGCCGCTCGAACCGCCACCGGCCAGCGCTTCCTGCAGCAGCGGCTTGATCGGGCGCAGCTTCCAGTCGGGGTCCTCGACGAACCACTGCTGGCGGGCGTCCATCTCGGTACGCCCGTCGCGCAGGTCCTCGGCCACCCAGGTGAACAGGCGGGTCGCGGTCTCGTTCAGCCGGGCGCCGGGTCCGGCGGCGATCGCGGCCTGCAGCGCCTCGGGCTGATAGTCGCGGGGGAACAGGCCCTCGCTGCCGATCGCCTTGATGAAGCTGAGCAATTGCTCGGCCTGGCCGACCTGCCAGTCGGGCGCGACCGTGAAATAATCGGTCGGGATCTCCTGGATCACCGGGGCGGAGGTCATGTCGGCAGGCGCCTGCCGCGCCTGCTCTTCGGGCAGGAGGGGCGCGGGCTGCGCGTTGGAGCGGGGCTGGGCCTGCGGCTGCGCCGGTACCGTCTTCACGGCGGGCGCAACCTGCGCCATCGCGCCTGCGGGCAGCGATGCCGCCGCGCCCAGCAGCGCGGCACGGGCCAGCAGCCGCAACGCGCGGCGCGGGGCGGTGGAACGGGCTGAGATATTAGTGCTCATCGTGATTTCCCAGTGGCAGGCCGCGCGAACCGGCCCGCCTGAATCTTGCGGTTTGCTTCCATACCACAACTGCCGAGAGGGCATGGAGGTTTCGGTCCGGTAATGCTCTTTTCAGGCTTTCACCATGCTGAATCGCCGGGCTTCCCGCCTTTTCAGAGGCCCCCTCGCCATTTTTCCCGCCTTGACGAAGCAGGCGATCCGGCCCATCGCCCCGGCAAACATTTCGCACCCGCAACCCGCGCCTGCGAGCGGTTCTCAACTGTCTTGCGCGCGGCCAGATCTGAAGGGAAAGGTCACCCATGACTGCAATCGGCAAGGACACGCTTGGAACCCGCTCGACGATGAGCGTCGGGGGTAAGGAATACGCCTATTACTCGCTCGCCAAGGCGGCGGAGAAATACGGCGACGTGTCGCGGCTGCCCTTCTCGCTCAAGGTGCTGCTGGAAAACATGCTGCGGTTCGAGGACGACGGCTTCACCGTGTCCACCGGCGACGTGAAGGCCATCGTCGACTGGCAGCAGAACCCCAAGGCGCCCCACCCCGAAATCCAGTACCGCCCCGCGCGCGTGCTGCTGCAGGATTTCACCGGCGTGCCCTGCGTGGTCGACCTGGCCGCGATGCGCGACGCGATCAAGGCGCTGGGCGGCGACACGCAGAAGATCAACCCGCAGGTCGCCGTGAACCTCGTCATCGACCACTCGGTCATGGTGGACGAATTCGGCCACCCCAAGGCGTTCGAGCAGAACGTCGAGCTGGAATACCAGCGCAACGCCGAGCGTTACGACTTCCTGAAATGGGGCGCGAAGAGCCTCGACAATTTCTCTGCCGTGCCCCCGGGCACCGGCATCTGCCACCAGGTGAACCTGGAGCATATCGGCCGCGGCGTGTGGACGTCGAAGGACCCGTCGGGCGCGGACATCGCCTATCCCGACACCTGCGTCGGCACCGATTCGCACACCACCATGATCAACGGCCTGGGCGTGCTGGGCTGGGGCGTCGGCGGGATCGAGGCCGAGGCAGCGATGCTGGGCCAGCCGGTTTCGATGCTGATCCCCGAAGTCGTCGGCTTCAAGCTGACCGGCAAGATGGCCGAGGGCATCACCGCCACCGACCTGGTGCTGACCTGCGTGCAGATGCTGCGTGAAAAGGGCGTGGTGGGCCGCTTCGTCGAATTCTACGGCGAAGGCACCGCCCAGCTGACGCTGGCCGACCGCGCGACCATCGCCAACATGGCGCCCGAATATGGCGCGACCTGCGGCTTCTTCGGCATCGACGACAAGACGCTGGACTACATGCGCCTGACCGGGCGCGAGGAAGACGCGATCGCGCTGGTCGAGGCCTATGCCAAGGAGCAGGGGCTGTGGTTCGATCCCTCGAACCCCGAGCCGATTTTCACCGACACGCTCGAACTCGACATGGGTTCGGTCGTGCCGTCGCTGGCCGGGCCGAAGCGTCCGCAGGACAAGGTCGCGCTCGACAAGGTGGACGAGCTGTTCAACACCGACCTCGTCAAGCTGTACAACAAGGCCGGGGCCGAGCGTTTCGAGGTCGACGGCAAGGGCCATGACGTGGGCGACGGCGACGTCGTGATCGCGGCCATCACCAGCTGCACCAACACGTCGAACCCCGACGTGCTGATCGCGGCGGGCCTGGTCGCGAAGAAGGCGCATGAAAAGGGCCTGATGCCCAAGCCCTGGGTGAAGACCTCGCTCGCACCCGGATCGCAGGTTGTCACCGACTACCTGGTCAAGGCGGGCCTGCAGGATCACCTCAAC
>JAPYSD010000062.1 GCA_029936705.1 Croceicoccus sp.
TCGACGCGGTGCTGGCCGCGCTGCCCAACCTCGCCGCCCCCGACGTGCCCGAGGGTGCGGACGAGGACGACAACGTCGAGATCGCCCGCTGGGGCACGCCGCGAGAGTTCGACTTTCAGCCAAAGGAACATGCCGATTTCGGCCCGGCGCTCGGTCTCGATTTCGAGACTGCGGCGGCGATCAGCGGCGCGCGCTTCTCCTTCATGCGCGGCCAGATGGCGCGGCTCAATCGCGCGCTGGGCGCGTTCATGCTCGACATGCAGGGCGATGCCGGGTTCGTGGAATGCAACCCGCCGCTGCTGGTGCGCGACGAGGCCGCCTTCGGCACCGGGCAATTGCCCAAGTTCGAGGAAGACCTTTTCCGCACCACCGATGGCCGCTGGCTGATCCCCACGGCAGAGGTGTCGCTGACCAATGCGGTGAACGGCCAGATCCTCGCGCACGATCAGCTTCCGATGAAGCTCACCGCGCTCACCCCTTGCTTCCGCAGCGAGGCGGGTTCGGCGGGGCGCGATACGCGCGGCCTGATCCGCCAGCACCAGTTCGAGAAGGTGGAGCTGGTCGCCATCACCGCCCCCGACCAGTCGGAGCAGATGCACGAGGACATGACCCGCGCGGCCGAAGGCGTGCTGGAAGCGCTGGAGCTGCCCTATCGCAAGATGCTGCTGTGCGCGGGCGACATGGGGTTCAGCGCGCGCAAGACCTATGACCTGGAAGTATGGCTGCCGGGGCAGGACGCCTACCGCGAGATCAGCTCGATCTCGAACTGCGGGGATTTCCAGGCGCGGCGGATGAAGGCGCGGTTCAAGCCCGAAGGGTCAAAGAAGACCGAGTTCGTCCACACGCTCAACGGATCGGGCCTGGCCGTGGGCCGCACTTTGGTCGCGGTGCTGGAAAATTACCAGCAGGCGGACGGGTCCGTGACCATCCCCAAGGCGCTGCATCCCTATACGGGCGGCCTCACCAAACTGGAGCCTGCGGCCTGATGCGCATCCTGCTGACCAATGATGACGGCATCCACGCCCCCGGCCTCGACGTGCTCGAGGCTATCGCGCGCGAGCTGTCCGACGATATCTGGATCTGCGCCCCGTCCGAGGAGATGTCGGGCGCGGGCCATTCGCTCACCCTCACCCGCCCGGTACGGCTGCGCCAGCACGGCGAGCGGCGCTTTTCCGTCACCGGCACGCCGACCGACGCAGTAACGATGGGCCTGCGCAAGGTGATGCCGGACAAGCCCGATTTGATCCTGTCGGGCGTCAATCGCGGCGCGAACCTTGCCGACGACATCACCTATTCGGGCACCGTGTCCGCTGCGCTCGAAGGGGCGCTGGCGGGCGTGCGCTCGATCGCGCTCAGCCAGGTCTACAGCCACGAGGCGGCGGGAGAGAACGTATCCTTCGCCGCCGCGCGGGCATGGGGCGCGCGGGTCTTGCGCCCGCTGGTGGGCATGGACTTTTCCGATCGCACGTTGCTCAACATCAATTTCCCCGCCGTCCCGGCAGAACAAGTGCAGGGCATCCGCGTCGTGCGGCAGGGCTTCCACGACTACAGCCGCGGCACGCTGGTCGAGAGCATGGACCCGCGCGGCTTCCCCTATTTCTGGTTCGGGCTGGAACCGATCGAGCATACGCCTGGTCACGAGACCGACCTGGAAGCGGTGCAGGACGGCTTCGTCGCGGTGACCCCGCTGCAGCTCGACCTTACCCACTACGCCTCGCTCGACCGGCTGGCGGCGCGCTTCACGGACGACGATGGCGACTGAGGAGACCCCCCGGGACGAGGCGATTTCCGAAAGCCCCGCGCAGCGCCGCCGGCGCGAGCGTCTGCGGCTGCACCGCCCGCTGCGCCGCCGGGTGAAACTGCCCGTCTGGGCCGACGTCTTCATCCGCCTGGGCGCGGCGCTGTCGCTGGTGTTCCTGGTCGTGCTGATCCACTGGTGGGACCGCACCGGACTGGTCGACAATGTCGACGGCCATGTCAGCTTCCTCGACGTGGTGTATTTCACCATGATCTCGATCACTACCACCGGATTTGGCGACATCGCCCCCGTGTCCGACAACGCCCGCCTGATCGAGGCGGTGATCGTGACCCCGATCCGTTTCGCCGTCATCTTCATCTTCGTCGGCGCCGCCTATAATTTCGTCATCAAGAGAAGCTGGGAGAAGTGGCGCATGAACCGCATCCAGGAACGCCTGACCGACCACTACATCGTGCTGGGCTTCGGCGTGTCGGGTTCGGAAGCCGTGGCCGAGCTGATCGCGCGCGGAACCGATCCCGAATGCATCGTGGTGATGGACAATAGCGAGGAACGCCTCGCGCTGGCCGAACGGCTGGGCTGCAACGTGATGCAGGCCGATGCCACCCGCGACGATTCGCTGCGCGACGTGCGCATCGATCGCGCCGCCACGGTGCTGGTCAGCGCGGGGCGCGACGATGCCTCGATCCTGATCGTGCTGACGGTGCGCCACCTTGCGCCCACCGTGCCGATCACCGTCGTTATCCGCGCGGCGGACAACGAGCTGCTGGCCAAGCAGGCGGGCGCGACCAACGTGATCAACCCCGTGCGCATGACCGGCCTGCTGCTGGCGGGCAGCGCCAGCGGGATGCATGTGGCAGACTATCTTGCCGATCTCGCCTCCGTCTCGGGCCGCGTGCAACTGGTGGAACGCCAGGCCAAGCCCGAGGACGTGGGCAAGCCGCTGCGCCACCTGGGCACCGGCAGCATCGGAGTGCGCCTCTACCGCAGGGGCCGGGCCATCGGCTATTGGGAGCCGGACGCCGAAGCGGTGGAGGAAGGCGACATGATCGTGGTCATCCGCCCCACCCCCGACATGGGCGAAGGCGTGCTCTGAAATACGTAAAAATCCGGAGGTCGCTGTTATCTTTTTAACAAGTTTTTCATTTTGTAATGAGTATAACAGCGATTGTGGGGAAATATCCCCGATTTTTACATGGCGTTTACTATAACCGGAAATAAGCCGGCAAATACGCCTGTCCTATAACTGCGGCCATGCAAGAGCCGCAAACCTCTTCCGCCAGCCGCTTCCTCGTTAGGTTTCGTAACGACGCGCGTGCATCGGTCAACACCATCGTGGCGCTCAGCCTGCCCGTCGTCATCGGCGCGGTCGGCCTCGCCTTCGATCTCAACCGGGGTTACGGCCAGCGGGTGATGAACCAGCGCGTGGCCGACATGGCGGCGCTGGCGACGGCAATGGAATACCAGCGCGACGACGCGATCGACATCGACGCGGTCGCGCGCATGATCGCCCTGGCCAACGGGCTGCAGGGCGCCACGGTCGATGCCGAACTCCTCAGCAACTTCCCCGAGGATGGCGACAACTCGATCGAGGTGACGATCTCGCGGCCCATTCCCTTCATGCTGGCATCGGTGCTGGGCTTCTCGGGCAGCTACAACGTGACCGCCGACAGCGCGGCGATCGTGTCGACCACCGCGCAATATGCCGCGCCCTGCTTCCTCGCGCTCGACGCGGGCGGGGCCTCGCTGACGGTGAACGGCGGCGCGTCGATCAACGCGCCCAACTGCTCGGTGGCCGCAATCGGCGACCTCGACCAGAAGGGCCAGTCGATCACGGCCAGCGACATCATCTCGGGCAGCGGCGACATCACGCTCAACCACGGTTCGCTCAATGCCAATTCGCTGCGCTATGGCGGCAGCCTCAACGTGCCGCAGTGGAACAGCGCGCTGCCCCCTGCCAAGGACCGGCACAATGTCGCGACCGCGCTGGCGGACCCGTGGGCGAACAACACCGAACTGGGCGCCGCGATCGCGCAGATCGGCGATGCCGACCCGCTTCCGGCGCTGTCGGACCCGGTCACGCCGAACGGCAAGGACTTCGACTTCTCGTGGAAACCTAACTCAGCCGCCGCAGCATACCGCGTAGGGACCGGCGGCGAATATGTGCTGCCGGCGGGCACCTACAACATCAAGAAGTTCACGGTCGGCGGCGATAACAAAGTCACCTTCGCGTCCGGCTCGACCATCACCATCTCAGGCGGCTTCGCCAATGGCGGCGGATCGACGGTCGATTTCGGGGATAGCGATGTCTTCGTGAACGGCGGCTTTGATACCGGCAGCGGCGGCGTCACCATTGGCGACGGCGTGCTGTGGATCGGCTCGGGCACTACCGCCTTTAAGGGCACCAACACCAAGGGCGACGGCAATGTCGTCATCAACGGCGACGTGGCGCTGGGCGGCGGCCACTACCTGGAAATGGGCGTCGGCGATCATGCCTTCAAGTCGCTGACCTTGGGCGGCGGCGGCAACATGCTGCTGGGCGACGGCGACCTGATCGTGGCGAAAGGCATCAAGATCAACGGCAACAGCGAGCTGAACGTCGGCGACGGCGAATACAACATCGGCGCCAGCAAGCAGGGCTATGCCATCAAGCTCGAGGGCAGCGCGCGCATGTTCATGGGCGACGGCGCATTCTCCGCGCACGGCGACATCGACACGCAGGGCGGCAGCGGCATCGTCTTTGGCGAGACCAACAACCATTACATCAAGGGCGACCTCAAGATCGCGGGCTCGGCCTTCTTCGGACCGGGCCGCTATACGATCGACGGCGATTTCGAAAACGGCACCGGCGGCACCACCTGGCCGCAGACATCCTCGCTGAACGGCGAGAAATACGGCACCTGGGGCACAGGCTACGACATGGCGGGCCGCGACGTCAGCTTCATCGCCTCGGGCACGCTCAAGCTGGCAGGCGGGGCCAAGACGAAGCTGCTGGCGGCATCGAAATCGGTCCTGGGGGCCGAGATCGCGACCCTGCTGTTCCATTCCGACACCGCGGACAAGGCCAGCTGGACCGGCGGGTCGAACAATATCTTCGGCGGCGCGATCCACCTTCCCAAGACAGAGGTGTCGATGACCGGCGGCAATTCCACCAATGGCGGCGGCACCTGCTTCATGCTGATCGCGGGCAAGATCAAGGCCGCGGGCGGCGCGGTCGCGGGCAGCGCCTGCGTCTCGTCCGACGGATCGTCGGGCGGCGGTTCGGGCACCACCACGGTCAAGCTGGTGAAATGATGATCGGACAATTCCTCAAGCAGTTTGGCCGCGACGAAAGCGGCGTCGCCGCGGTCGAATTCGCGCTGTGGTCGGTCGGCCTGTTCGTGCTGATCGCGGCGGGGCTGGATTTCGGGACCTATTACATCACCCGCAGCCATGTCGACGAATCGCTGTCCGCCACCGCGATCAGCGCCTTCGACGCGCGCGCGAACGTGGCCTTCACCACGCTGCCGTCCTATGCCCGCGCCATGGCGAACGACAATTCGCTGGCGGTGTCGGTCAAGTGCAACGGCACCGCGGGAAGCTGCACCAACCTGTCGCGCAGCTGCGCCTGCCTGAACGCGGACCAGAGCTTTACCGCCCAGTCCTGCGGCACGGTATGCAGCGCCAGCGGCACCAGCGCGGGCTATTACCTCACGCTCGACGCGGACGCGAACTACAGCTCGGTCATCGTGCCCAGCCGCATGGTCGGCAACGGCCAGATCTCGCGCAGCATCACCCTCAGGCTGGAGTGAGCATGCTGCGGACCCTTCTTCGCGACGAGCATGGCGGCACCGCCATCGAATTCGCGCTGCTCGGCCCTGCGCTGGTGCTGATGCTGTTCGGCCTGATCGAGACGGGGCGCCTGTTCTGGACCCAGCACACGCTGGACGAGGTCGCCTATTCCACCGTGCGCTGCATGTCGATCGGCACCGATTGCGAGGACCAGGCCGCGCAGCAGGACTGGGCCGTTGCCCGCGCGGGCGCCTATGGCGTGGCCATCGCAGCCGATGATGTCGCGGTGACGACCAATACCACCTGCAAGACCTTTGGCGGATCGAACCGCGTCGTGATCGATGCCGGCTTCAATTCGGTGATGACCGACCTGATCCCCCAGTTCCCCAGCGCAGTCGAGGCCGAGGCCTGCTTCCCCCGCCTGGCCGAGGCGAGCTAGGGCAAGGCCTTACCAAGGCGATTACGACGCCCGGGCTGGCCGCCCTTCTCGGAAACGACTTGTAACAAGCGCGCCACATCGCAGCAAAGCGCGCGCGGTATCCGCCTGCATCCCCATAAAAAACAACCGGGGACATGAACGAAGTTCGCAGGACAGGAAAACCCATGAAAATCACCGCATTGCTATGCGCGGCGGCCATGCTGGCCGGCTGCGCCTCGACCTCTTCGCCGGGCGGCGTCAACGCCGCCGGGGCCAGTGAACGGCCCGATATCGACCGCTGCATGTGGATCAAGCCGCGCTGCCGGGCGCGCTGAGGTTGGAGGGAAAACTCGGACCTGCCCCTTGGCTGGCCGGGCGATCCCTCTATCAGGCCTGTCGCTGCGATCACGTGCCCGACCCGGCGCATCCCTCCCCTCGCGGCGGCAGGCCTTTTGCCTAATTTTGCGGAGTAAACGCGTCTTGTATCCCCTTCCCCATCGTCCGATCATTGCCGCCGCCCTGATGGCCTGCACCACCGCCCCGCTGCCCGCGCTGGCACAGGGCATCCCGTCGGTAGAGCTGGAAGCCACCACCGATTACCGCAGCCGCGGCCTGTCGTGGAGCGACGGCGACCCCGCGCTGCGCGCCGCGATCGACGTGCCCGTCACGTCCGCGATCACCCTGTCGGCGCAGGGCGTGACCCTGCGTGAGGCATCGCGCCACGGCGGCGCCGATGCCGGTTTCGAACTGGCGGCAAGCTATTCGGACTATGCCGGGCTGATCGACTGGCGCGCGGGCGCGGTCGCCAATCTCTTCGCGGGCGGCCGCGGCGATCTGAACTACGGCGAGGTCGAGGCAGGCCTCGGCGCCTCGCTCGGCCCCGCGCGCGTCGACCTGTCGGGCAGCTTCGCCCCTTCGCAGGACGCGATCGGGGGCAGCAATCTCTATGCCCGGCTGGGCGCGTCGGTCGGCATCCCCGCCACGCCGTTCCTGTTCTATGGCCATGTCGGCCATTCCAGCGGCAGCGACGACGGCACGGGCCGCGCCAACCGCCTGCGCCCCGCGGGCGATTACGCCGACTGGGCCGTGGGCACCGAATACTATTTCGCCCCCGTCTCGCTGTCGCTGACCTACAGCGACACGAACATCCATCGCAGCGACCTGCGCGTCCCGGTGCTGGACCACCACTACGGCGAAAAGCTGGTCGCCAGCGCGATCATGCGGTTCTGATCCGCTGCCTGCCGATGCTGTCGGCGCATAGCGCCGGTTCCGCCTTCGCGCGGACCGGCCCTCTTGCCACTTCCCCTGTTTGCGGCAAGATATCCGGATGCTGGACGGGATCCCCACGCAAACCTGGATTCTGATCCTCATCGCGGTCGCGGCGCTGCCCAGTGCCAACTATCTTCGCCGCTATATCGCCGAATCGCCGCGCTATCACGACATCACGGCCGCGCCGCAGGATCTGTCATGGCGCACGCGGCCCCTGCTGCTGCGCCATGCCGCTGTGCTGGCGGGCTTGGCGGCACTGGCTGTCTTCATCTTCACGCCTGATGCCGACCGGTTGGCGGCCTTGCCCGATTTCCCCGCAGGCCTGATCGGCTTGCTGGGCTTGTTTGCGGCATGGACGGTTTTCCGGGGATTTCGGACCGGAACGGTGGAGCTGCTGATAAGGGGTTTCCGCAAGGAATTTCATCGCGGCACCCAGCCGCGGCGCTACTGGGCCTCGATGGTGTGGAACGCAGTTTGGTCCTTCGCGATGCTGTTTTACGCATTCCTCATGACCGCGACGCAGGCCGAACGCACCTGCGGTGGTTCGGGCAAGGGCGACGATTGGCAAAGGGCGGTGAGGGCCTGCGATGCATTGATCGCAGGCAAGGCGGGACCGTTGCAACGCTGGGGCATTGCGCTGGCAGACGCCCGAAGTTCGCCTGGTGAAGCCGAGCTCGCCGATTATTACGCGGATCGCGGGCGCGCCCATTACATGTTAGGCAATCTGCAGGCAGCCATTGCCGACTACGGCCGCGCGCTCGATCGCGATCCGGTCGACAGCTATTCGCTCTACAATCGCGGGCTCGCATATGGCCGGTCGGGACAGGATGCGAAGGCCGCCGCCGATTTTTCCGCCTCGCTGGAATTGCGGCCCGGCAATGCGGACGCCTATTTCGAACGCGGCCGGATCAGGATGATTACGGGCGACATGCCCGGTGCGATCGAGGATTTCACGCAGGTTCATGCCCTTGATCCGGATGATGAATGGGCCCTCGCCAATCGCGGGATCAGCCATTTATGGATGGATGATACCGCAAGGGCAGAGGCGGACTTTGCCAGGGTAGAGGCACGCGATCCGCAAAACCCGGTCCTGCTGCGAGGTCGCGCGCTGTTGGCCATGCGGTCGGGCGATCCGGACAGGGCGATCGCCTTCCTGACCAAGGCGATCAAGGTGGATCCGCACGACGAGTGGTCGCTGCGCAGACGCGCCGATCTCTACTGGGAGCAGGGCCAGGAGGACCTCGCCCGTGCGGACGATGACGTGATCAACGCGATCGCCTATTGAGAATTGATTGTCCTACAGCGCGGCGGTCCGGCAATGGTGGCCGCCCGCTCTTTCGCCCCGCTCTTTCGCAATGTCCGTTTTTTCTCCGCCCCCCCGGGTGTCAACCGGCGGGCTGCAACGCCCAGATTTGCAGGGGTCCGGGCCGGGTGACAGCGGTTGTAGGATGTGTCGCCCCTGTCAACCGCACGGGGGTCAACTGAACGGCAATCAACCGGAAGCGCGGCGCCGTTAAAGGCTGCGCAGCCAGAACACCGCGCCCATCGCCAGGTAGGCCGCCAGCCAGAAGCCCGCGTCGATCAGCGCGATGCTGCGCGGGTGGCGCTGGTGCAGGTAATTGGTCCACAGCGCCGGGATCACGAAGAACAGCGCGATCCCGCCGCTCATCATGAAATAGAGCCACCATTTCGACGGGTCCGACAGCCGCGCGAACATGTGCGCCAGCATGAAGGCCGAAAGCTGGATCAGCACATAGGTCCCGCCGATGGCGACGGCGGGCCTGCGCCGCACTTCCAGCCCGCCCGGACCGGCGCGAACCGCCAGCGGTCGGGCGAACAGCTTGTACCATCCCGCCGCCACGGCCATCGCCGCCAGCGCGGCCAGAACGCCGCCGAACCAATCAACCGGTCCCATTCGATCTCCCGCTCCCCGTCCGAAGAATTCCAGCCGCCAGGCGCGGCCGTTGACGCAAGGGTAAGCGATAGCGGTAACAAATGAAAAGGTGCCGGGCCCCGTTCTTCCCTATCCGGATCGCCGGACTATCGGGGTTTGTAACCGGACCATCGCGTTCTGGCGCGGCGCCGCGATGCGGTGTAGGGGCGCGCGCATGGTAACCGAAACCGAATCCGCACCCAGCCGCATCGCGCCCTCGCCCAAGGTCGGCATGGTCAGCCTGGGCTGCCCCAAGGCGCTGGTCGATTCCGAACGCATCCTGACGCGCCTGCGCGCCGACGGCTATGCGATGAGCCCGGATTACGCTGGCGCCGACGTGGTGCTGGTCAACACCTGCGGCTTCCTCGACAGCGCCAAGGAAGAAAGCCTCGAGGCGATCGGCGAGGCGATCTCGGAAAACGGCCGCGTCATCGTGACCGGCTGCATGGGCGAGGAGGCCGACACGATCCGCGCCCGCTTCCCCCAGGTGCTGGCCGTCACCGGCGCGCACCAGTACGAACAGGTGGTCGAGGCCGTGCACGAGGCCGCGCCCTGGACCCGCGGGCCGTTCGTCGACCTGATCCCGCAGCCCGACATCAAGCTGACGCCGCGGCATTACAGCTATCTCAAGATTTCCGAGGGCTGCAACCACGCTTGCGCATTCTGCATCATCCCGCAGCTGCGCGGGAAACTGGCCAGCCGCCGCATCGACGCCGTCCTGCGCGAGGCCGAGAAGCTGGTCGCCGCCGGGACCAGGGAACTGCTGGTGATCTCGCAGGACACCTCGGCCTATGGCGTCGACGTGCGCCACCAGCAGCATCTGTGGAAGGGGCGCGAGGTGCGCACCCACATGACCGACCTGGCCCGCGAGCTGGGCGGCCTGCGCACCGCGGACGGCGTGCCGCCATGGGTGCGGCTGCACTATGTCTATCCCTATCCGCATGTCGACGCGGTCATCCCGCTGATGGCGGACGGGCTGATCACCCCCTATCTCGACATTCCGTTCCAGCACGCCAGCTCCTCGGTGCTGCGCGCCATGAAGCGCCCCGCGAACGAGGCGAAGGTGCTCGACCGGCTCAAGGCATGGCGCGAGATCTGTCCCGACCTCACGGTGCGTTCCAGCTTTGTGGTCGGCTTTCCGGGCGAGACCGAGGAGGATTTCCAATATCTCCTCGACTGGCTCGAGGAAGCGCAGCTCGACCGCGTCGGCGGCTTCCGCTTCGAACCGGTCGAAGGGGCGCAGGCGAACGACCTGCCCAACCCCGTGCCCGAGGCGGTGAAGGAAGAACGCTACGCCCGGCTGATGGAAGTGACCGAGCGGATCAGCGCGGCGAAGCTTGCTGCCAAGGTCGGGCGCATCATTCCCGTCATCATCGACGAGGTGGGCGAGGCGGACGAGGACGGCGACATCGGCGCCACCGGCCGCAGCCAGGCCGACGCGCCCGAGATCGACGGCAATGTCTTCATCCGCGACGTCGATGCCGGCCTGCAGCCGGGCGACATCGTCGAGGTGGTGGTCGAGGATGCCGACGCGCACGACCTCTACGCCGCCCCCGCGGCCTGACTCGGCTTCGGGCGGCACCGCTTGCTTCGAATCGGGAAAGCGCCTATGCGCGCGCCTTCCCCGACAATATCCGGGAAACCTGCGGGAGGAGGCGTCCAGTCTCTGCCTGACCGCTTAACATGAGGGTCCTTCGAAAGAACGGCCCGACAGTGTGAAAAGGAGTGGCCCCATGGCCAAGAAGATCGAAGGCTATATCAAGCTGCAGGTGCCCGCGGGCACCGCCAACCCGTCCCCGCCGATCGGCCCCGCACTGGGTCAGCGCGGCGTGAACATCATGGAATTCTGCAAGGCGTTCAACGCCGCCACGCAGGAACTGGAAAAGGGCATGCCGATCCCGACGACCATCACGGTCTATGCGGATCGCTCGTTCACCTTCACCACCAAGTCGCCGCCGGCGTCGTTCCTCCTGAAGAAGGCCGCCAAGCTGAAGTCGGGTTCGAAG
>JAPYSD010000063.1 GCA_029936705.1 Croceicoccus sp.
GGCCATGGCTTCTTCCCACGCAAGCCGCTCCGCCGTCATCCGGTGCGATCCGGGCACATAGGTGAACGCGCCGCCGCCGGGCGGCACATCGGTCAGGAACAGCCACGACTTCATCGAACTGTGGAACGTGTCGGCGTGCAGGGCAGTCTGCGGATCGTCGGTGGCGCCGGGCTGCCTGAGGATCGCCTGCAGATAATGCAGCGGTTCACTGTCGAATCCGGCGACATATCGCATCGCGGCGCGGACAGGCGCGGCGCCAAGAAAGCTCTGCAGATCGGGATTGGCGGCCAGCATGGAGCCATCGATCGCCATGCGCCGGGTGATGGCATTGCCCTGCACCATGTCGCGCCGCATGGCGTGCCATGCCAGTGCTCGGTCCCTCATCCGCTCGAATTGAGGGGCGGGCAGGACGTCCGGTACGACCATGAAGCCATTCTGCTCGAACTGCCGCAGCCACTCGCCCGGAACATCGCGAGCCAGACGCTTGCGGCGTGATGCGGTAATCCTCGCGGCCGTTTCGGCGCGCTTGCGGTGCAGGCCGGCACGGTTGAGCCGCTGCGATCCGATCAGCGGGTTCTTCTCAAAATTCTTGGCGCCCGTCGCCAGCTGTGCCGCCCAGAGCGGCGTGCGCAGGGCGGCCGACAGGACCGTTCCGATGGACATGGGTCAGCCCGCGCGGGACAGGACGCGCGCTTCCTCTGCCGACTCCGGCGTGTCCGGCTGCAGCCGCTTGGCGACCGGCAGCTTGGTCACCTTTGTCACGGGCTCGGCGCGAAAGCGGCGCATGATCGACGCGGTAAGCACGGACACGGCGCTCTTGCTCGCGATGCCGCCCGGTACGAGGCAGCGGTCCAGCAACACGCGGTGGAACGCCTCCCAGGTCTCGGTGACCGGCGGCTGCGGATCGTTCCAAAAGGTGTCGAGATGCTGCTGGTCGGTGATGTCGGGTATGTCGTAGATGGCGTCGCCCAGCACCTTGACCGGCACGCCTTTGGCCAGCGCAAGCGTGCCGCTGGTGCTGTTGACGGTCACGACCCCGCGCGAATCCTGCGCCAGCGTGTCCAGGTTGCCGCCGTCGATCAGCTTCACCCGGTTGCCGAGCGCGAACCTGCGCGTTTCGCGTTCGACGAATGCCGGCCACAGGTGCCCGCTGCAATCCAGCGGGTGAACCTTGATCAGCAACTCCAAGTCGCCGGGAGCATGTTCCGCGAAACTCTCGATGACGTAGCGGCAGGCTACTTCCATTGTCTCGAACGCCGAGTGGCGCTTGATCTGATAGTCGGAGCTAAGCTGCAGCGGGAACAGCATGTAGCCCTGCTTCTTCAGCGACCGGATGATCGGCTTCGCATCACGCTTGCGGCGTTCCTCGGTGGCGAGCCGCCTCAGCCAGCCGAGACCTTCGCCGATCGTCGAAACCTGGCGGTGCGTTCGATAATGCGGAAACCGAAGCCGTCCCGACACGGTGTAGTGATAGTGCCAGTAGCTGTCCCGCGCGCGGCGCGCGAAGCTGGCGGTGATGGCGCGGGTCTTGCGCGCCGGCGGCAGCAGCCGTGCTTCCTGCCGGTAGTATTGCGGGTTGCGCGGCAGCAGGGAATTGCCGTTCACGCCGTGCAGTTCCAGCGTCATCCAGTGCGGACGGATATAGCCTTCCTCCAGCACCCAGATCCGGATCGACCGCTCCGTCGCCAGCCGGTGGGCGGTTTCGTGATACGGGCGGCAATCGCCGAACATGAAGACATCGGTGATCCCGTGATCGACCAGGTAATCGTCGAGAAACAGCGCCCAGTCCGCGAAGGTCCCGGTGTAGTCGGTGGCGCCCTGACGCCAGTCGAATCGGTCGCCGCCGCTGACATTGATGCGGTGAACCCGTGCACCTTCCTGTTCCAGCCGCCCGCCGAGGATGCGGAACAATGGCCCGGGCGGGCCCTGCAGGAACAGGACCGCTCGTTCGTTCATGGCGACGGCATTCTTCATGGCGTTGCGCTTGCTCATGAACCGGTGCCCGCTTCGACCGGATGCGCCATGACGGCGTCGCGCACGGCCAGAAGACGCCGCAGCAGCGTTTCCAGCTGATCGAGGGGCCAGCTGTTCGGGCCATCCGACAGCGCCTTGTCCGGGTCGGGGTGGGTTTCCATGAACAGACCGTCGCATCCTGCCGCCACGGCGGCGCTTGCAAGCGTCGGGATGAAGTGGCGTTCGCCGCCCGACTTGTCGCCCTGTCCACCCGGCAATTGCACCGAGTGGGTCGCATCGAACACCACCGGGCAGCCGGTCTGCCGCATGGTCGGGATCGAGCGCATGTCGACGACGAGGTTGTTGTAACCGAAACAGCTGCCACGTTCGGTCAGCAGGATCGGCGTGTTTTCGTGGCCGGCCGCGCTGGCGGCATCGCGCGCCTTGTTCAAGGCATGCGCGATATCGGCAGGCGCCATGAACTGCGCCTTCTTCACGTTCACGACGCGCCCGGTCGAGGCGGCGGCGGCGATCAGGTCGGTCTGGCGCGAAAGGAATGCCGGGATCTGCAGGATATCGGCCACTTCGCCAGCGGCGAGCGCCTGGTCGGGCGCATGCACGTCAGTCACCACCGGAAGCCCCGTGGCATCGCGCAGGTCCGAGAGGATGCGAAGTCCTTCCTCCATCCCGGGTCCGCGAAAGGACCGGCCGGAACTGCGGTTCGCCTTGTCGTAACTGGCCTTGAACACCACCGGCAGATCAAGCCGCGCCGAGATGGCCGACAGCCGTTCGGCGACACGCATCACCAGATCGCGGCTTTCTATTACGCATGGCCCTGCAAGCAGGAACAGCCGCCCGCTTCCGAAATCGGGAAGCCGTGCGGTCTTGCCGGCGGTACGGTCGAGGGTGGCGATATCGGTATCAGTCAATGTCCAGGGCCTTCAGGCTGGTTTCGATCGGTGCCAGATCGGTGGGGTTGTTGAGTTCGATCGCGTCCCATCCGGGCGGATCGCAGGCAAGCACGCGCAAGGCCTGCCCCATATAGAGAAAACGCAGCTGTTCCAGCCCTTCCAGCCGTTCCAGCGCGCAGCTTGGCGCCGCGGCATAGGAAGACAATGCACGGCGGCGATAGGCGTAGAGGCCCAGATGCAGCAATGCGGGCACCTCGCCGTCAGCGGGGATTTCGCCGGGATTGATGAAGGGGAGAACCCTTTTCGAGAAATAGAGGGCATCGCCCCGGGCATCGCACACGACGGTCGTTCCCCCGACGCGTCCCGCCACCTGGTCAGCGACGAGGTGGTCATACGTGCTTTTCGTGCAGCGCACGCCCACCGTGGCGACATCGCGCTGCGCGTGCAGATCCATGTCCGCGATAAGCGCGGCGACATAGGCCGGAGGCGTGAGAAGCGCGTCGCCCTGGAAATTGACGAAAATCTCGTCTTCCGGGCCGTCACCGGCAAAGGCTGCGACGCGTTCGGTGCCGTTCGCGCAGGACTCGGGCGTCAAGACGGCTTCGCCGCCGAAGGCATCGACAGCGTCAATTATGCGCGCATCGTCGGTGGCGATGACCACTTTGTGGTCGCCGGGTACCGATCGGGCCGCGCGCCAGCTCCATTCGATGAGCGGACGCGCCGTCCCCCTTGCGCCCGTGATCGACGCGAGCGGTTTGCCGGGAAACCGGCTGGATGCCCAACGGGCGGGTATGACGATCGTGGCCATTCCCGTGCCCTTCCGCCGTTCAGGCCGGTCGGCTCAGGTCGTGAATGTTCAATACGCCTATGGGACGGGTCGGACATTCACGGTCCATCACGAAGATGGCGGTGATCTGGTGATCCAGCATCAGCCGCAGCGCTTCGGCGATCGACAGATCGCCCGCGACCGTCTTGGGCTGGCAGGTCATGACATCCTCGGCACGCGCGGTCAGGAAGCGGTCGAGCGCGCGCCGGACATCGCCGTCGCTGACGACGCCGATCAGGTTTCCGGCATCCGATACGATGCCGACCAGCCCCTTGCGGCCGCTCGAGATTTCGAGGACCACGTCACGCAGTGATGCGTCTTTCCGGACGACGGGCGGCGGCCCGCCGTCGCGCAGCAGGCAGTCCACCGGAAGATTGCCGAAGCCGATCGATCCGCTGGGATGCAGCGATACGAGCAGGTTGCGGGACACGCCGCGCACTTTCATGGCCGCGATGGCCAAGGCATCGCCCAGCGCGATCATCATGGTCGTCGATGTCGTGGGGGCGATCCCCTCGGGGCATGCCTCGGCGATTTCGGGCAGGAGGAGCGCGATATTCGCTTCCTGCAAAAGCGGCGACTGCTCGCGCGAGGCGATGCCGATCACGGTTATGCCCCGCAGCCGCGCGTGGTCGAGGATCGGGCGAAGTTCGGGACTGGAACCGGAATTCGACAGGATGACGATGACGTCGTCCGAACGGATCATGCCAAGGTCGCCGTGTCCGGCCTCTGCCGCATGGACGAAGAACGACGGCGTGCCCGTTGCCGAAAAGGTGGCGGCCATCTTTCGGCCGACATGGCCCGACTTGCCGACGCCCGCGATCACCAGGTGACCGCGATTATCGGTGATGGCGCTGACCGCTTCATCGAAATTCGTCGGCAAACAGGTCGCCAGCCTTGCGAGCGCTGCCGCCTCCTGCTCGATGACCTCCACCGCGCAACGCGTAACCCAGCTGCTCGAAACTGCCGTCTTCGCGGCCGCTATCCCGTTCATTTGCAAATCACTCATCTGGCCATTGCGGAAACGAGCAAGTCGCGTTCCCCTTGAACCGGCCTGCTGCCCTCGGTATTCCGCCAAGGCTTGCTCTCGTCGCTATTCGCGATTGCAGCAAAAAAATCAACGTCCTTGCTGCAATGCAACCTGTTCCTCTTGGGGTTAGGCCAGTCATGGTTTCAACAAGGTTAACACCTGAATCCACCACAGATTGATCCGATGCGGCACTAATCGCGACGTGATGGCCCGAAATCAGGTTGAAGCGAAGCAGTTAGAAAGATGACATTGCCGTGACAGCACTGCTATCGGGCCAAGAATCGGTTCGCGTGCGTCGACAAGATGGGCTTGGACCCTTTACATTCTATGCGCTGCGCACTTAACCGCGCTGTAGAGATGTCGTTCTCTCCGGTTTTGACTTGCGGATGGGAACACCGGGTCTCTGATATGATATTTATGACCAGTAACATCGATCGTGCTGTCGTGCGCTGCGGGTTTTCCAAGGCGGGAAGGGCTGGCGTTTATTCTAGCCATCCGGAGCAGCGGCTGCCGACAGGACATGTGTTGCAAAAGGCACACCGGTTCGAGCCGGATCTCGATTACGACACGAACGGCGTGGACTTCGCATACCGATATGCTTTCCGTTCATCTTTGCCGCGCTATGAGCGCGTGCCCCTCGCCAGGGCGGGGGCGGTGGTGCGCAGCGAAAGGGCCCGAACTGCCAACCGGATTGCTGATGGGGCTGGCCCGGTCCATGCGACCGCGGGATTGTGCCCGATCGCATCGGCAAGTGCCGCGAATACAAAAGGATCTGTTCCCTGATTGCACCGCGATCTTCCCTGGGTATCACGCTGTCCGTCTGGCGGGCGCTGATCCTGCGCGAGGCGCTGACACGTCTCTTCAAGCAGCGAGCCGCGTGGTTCTGGCTGCTGGTCGAGCCGCTTGCGCACGTGGCCCTGCTCAGCTTCATCTTCGCCGTCATCCGGCAGCGCACGGTCGGCAACATGGAAACGATCCTGTGGATCGTGTTGGGGCTGCTCGGCTATTTCACCTTTCGGCGAACCGCGCTGCAGACATCGCAGGCGATCGCATCGAACGAGGCGCTTTTCGCGTTTCGCCAGGTAACGCCCGTCGATACCGTCATCGCCCGCGCGATCCTGGAACTGGCTCTGATCGCCGTCCTTTTCGCGATCGCGCTGACCGCCGTCGCGCTGTTCGGCGTCGACGTCACTCCCTACAACGCGATCGAGGCGGTCCTGGCCATCTGCGGGCTATGGGCCTTTGGGCTGAGCATCGGGTTGATCTCGTCCTCGTTCTCCGAGGTTGCACCCGAATTCAGCAACGTACTCAACGTGCTGATGATGCCGCTCTATTTCGTATCCGGTGTGCTGCTTCCGCTGGTTCACATCCCCGAACCGTACCGAAGCTATCTAATGTACAACCCCATCGCCAACGGGCTCGAGGGCGCGCGCGAGGCTTTCTCGCCTCTCTACCACGCGGCACCGGGGACTAGCGTGGGCTATCTCTATTTCGTGTCGCTTTGCCTGATCGTGTTCGGCCTGCTTTCGCACAGCCATTTCCGCAAGGTGATCCTGGCACAATGATCGCCGTCGAGAATGTCTGGAAGCGTTATCGCACGCGCCATGGGCCGGGCAACTGGGTCCTGCGCGACCTCAATGTCGTCATTCCCGACGGTGTCAGCGTCGGGCTGATCGGCGGCAATGGCGCGGGCAAATCCACGCTGCTTCGCCTGATCGGCAAGGTGGACCAGCCCACGCGCGGGGAAGTCCGGTCCGACAGTTCGATATCCTGGCCGATGGGATTCGGCAAAGGTCTGCAGGGATCGCTGACCGGGCGGCAGAATGCGAAATTCGTCGCGCGCATCCACGGCGAGGACCACCGCATTGCCGAGATACTTGATTTCGTCACCGATTTCAGCGAATTGGGCGCCGCCCTGGAAGAGCCGGTCAATACCTACTCAAGCGGGATGAAGGCACGCCTGCAGTTCGGGCTTTCGCTCGCGTTCAGCTTCGACGTGTATATCTCGGACGAGATCACCGCCGTCGGCGACCGCCGGTTCCGCAGCAAGGCGCAAAAGGCGTTTGCCGATCTGCTTGAAAAGTCCAGTCTGATCATGGTCAGCCACGGTGAAAAGGCGCTACGGGACTTTTGCCAGGCGGGTATCCTGCTTAGCGGCGGACAGGCGCACTGGTTCGATGACGTTGGCGACGCGCTTAAGGAATATCACAAGAATGCTCCCCCGCCGAAAAAGCGGGTAGCCTGATGAAACCTATGAAGCTGGATGAAGGCCCGATGATGCCCGAAAAGGGTGAGGTTGCGACCACGCCGCCCGTGCGCGGGCGGGGTGAACGCATGCGCGACGCGCTGCAGACGGCAAGGTCGCGCGCCCTGCGCACGCCGCTGATGTTCGCGGCGCTGGCGGTTTCGGTGCTGGCCGCGATCTACTGGCTGCTGATCGCGACGCCCCGCTATGTCTCGGAAGCGCATGTCATCGTGCAGGAAACGGATCTCGGCGCGTCGGTGCCGACCGATCTCGCCAGTGCGCTGATCTCGGGAACGGGCGGCAATACCGCCGACCAAAAGATCATGCGCGACTACCTGCTCTCGCGCGGCATGATGCAGAAGCTGGACCGGCAGCTCGACCTGCGCGACCGGTGGTCCAGCGGCTGGATCGATCCGTTGTCGCGCCTGTGGGTCTGGGGCAGCGACGAGAATCTCTACGAATATTACCGGGACCGCATCAGCGTCGAATATGACGAGTATGACGGGGTCATCGTGATCCAGGCCGAGGCCTTCGATCCCGAGACTGCAAACGCGATCACCACCATGATGGTCAAGGACGGCGGCCAGTTCATGAACGAGCTCGCGCAGAACCTCGCGCTCGAGCAGGTTTCTTTCCTGGAAAACCAGGTCGAGAACCTCGGCGGCAGGGCGATGACGGCGCGCCGTGCGGTGATCAGCTACCAGAACCGGAACGGCGTGGTGTCGCCGGAACGATCGGCCGAGGCTCTCGGCGCGATCATCAACCGGCTGGAGGCGCAGCGTTCCGAACTGAAGATCAAGCTGGCGTCGATGGGGGCCTACCTGGTCGACGATCATCCTTCGCTGGTGGAAATCAGGCAGCAGATCAACGCGATCGACCAGCAGATCTCGCAGGAACGGTCGCGCCTGGCCGGTAATGGCGCGGGCCGAAGGCTGAACAGCCAGATCGAGGAATTCCAGCGCCTGCAACTGGAAGCCGAGTTCGCCCAGAACCTGTACCAGAACGCGCTGACCGCGCTGGAGCAAGGGCGTATCGAGGGCGGGCGGACGATCAAGGCGATGTCGATCATCCAGCCACCCACCATGCCGAATGTCGCGACGGCACCTTCGCGCCTCTACAACACGATACTGGTGGCGCTGGTCGCGTTCCTGCTGGCCGGCCTTGCCCATCTGATCATCGCTGTCATTCGTGACCATAGGGACTAGTTGAAATGACGATTTCGGGCTTTGCACCCGCCAGGATCGCGCCTGGTGGCCTGGGGCACCGCCTTGCGGCGATCATCGCCCTGGCCTTGATGGCAGTGGTGGCGCTGTCGTCCGGGCGGGCGCATGCGCAGGACGGTTCGGAATATGTGGATCCGCTGTTCGCCGGAACGGCAGCGATGATGCAATCGGCCGGTCCCGACAGCCAGGCCGATGCCGCGGCACCGCCCGACGGGCCGGAAGCCGCACCCAGCGTCCGCTCCGCGCCCGAACCGCGTCCGCAGCGGGAAGACTACGCCGCGAACGAGGCGAGCGACGCATTCGGCGCGCAATTGTTCACCGGTGCCTTCGCCGCGCAGTCGCCCGCCACGTTCAATCCCAATTACGCGATCGGCGTCGGCGACAATGTCCAGGTGCGTCTGTGGGGCGCGTTCAATTTCCAGTCGGTGCTGACCGTCGACGAGCAGGGCAACATCTTCCTGCCCAATGTCGGCCCGGTCAACCTGCTGGGGGTCGAGAATGGCCGCTTGCAGGAAACGATCGAGCAGGCGGTCCGCACCACGTTCCGTTCCAACGTCTATGTCTATGCCAGGCTGGCCGCGGCGCAGCCGGTGCGCGTCTATGTCGGCGGGTTCGTGAACCGGCCGGGTGCCTATGCGGGCACCAATCTCGATTCGGTGCTGCACTATCTGGACATGGCGGGGGGTATCGACCCGGCGCGCGGATCTTTCATCGACATTACCGTGAAACGCGGTGGCCAGGTGCGCACCGTCATCGACCTCTACGACTTCCTGCTTCGCGGGGAACTGCCCCAGGTCCAGTTCGCCGACGGCGACGTGATCTTCGTGGGGCCGCGCGCCAATGTAGTGAAGGTCGACGGCCTTGCCGCCAATGCCAAGACTTTCGAGTTCCAGGGCGAATCGATGACCGTTTCCGACGTCGCGCGCATGGCCAAGCCAAGCTCCGAGGTCACGAACGTGCGGATCATGCGTTCGACCGGAGAGACGCGCAATGTCGACTACTACTCGATCCTCGAGAGCGAGAACGTGCCCGTCTATGACGGCGACGTGGTGACCTTCACCGCCGACAAGCGCCCGGGCACGATCAGCGTCCGGGTCGAGGGCGAGCATCTCAGCCCGCAGGAATATGTGCTGCCCTATGGCACCAGGCTGGGCGAGGTGCTGGGCCGCATCCGGTTCTCGCCGCAATCGGTGCCCGAGAATATCTCGCTTGCGCGCCGCAGCGTGAAGGAAAGGCAGCGCAGGCTCCTCAACACCTCGCTCGACGCGCTGGAGCAGGCGGCGCTGACCGCGCGGTCCGGCACGCGCGAGGAAGGGCAGCTGCGCGCGCAGGAAGCCGAACTGCTGTTGCAGTGGGTCGAACGCGCCCGCTCGATCGAGCCGCGCGGACAGGTCGTCATCTCTCAGGCGCAGGACCGCAACGACCTGCTGCTGGAAAACGGCGACGTGCTGATGGTCCCGGCCGATGACGGCATCATCCTGGTGTCCGGCGAAGTGCAGTTCCCCAACGCGATCGCTTTCGATGGCGAGCTGGCGGTAGAGGATTACGTGGCGCGCGCGGGCGGCTTCACCAAGAACGCCGACAAGCGCAAGATCATCGTGCTGCGGCAGGACGGCAGCTTTGCCATGGGCGACGATGACAGCAACATGGTCGATTTCGGCACCTATCGCGCCCCGCTCGAGGAAGGGGACGAGATCTTGGTCATGCCGCGCATCGACAACAAGAACCGCCAGATCATCAAGGAAATGACGCAGATCCTGTACCAGATCGCGGTGGGCGCTGGCGTGGTGCTGGGGATCTGATCAGCGGCGAAAGGCGGCGCGCAGCACGATGCTGGCGCGCCGCCACTTGCGCCGGAAATAGCCCTTCTTGATGCGCTGGAACCCGCCGCTGGCCTCCAGCTTGCCGCGCATTTCCACGATCCGCATGACCGTGGCGGCGGCGCTGGTATAGCCGCGCAGCGTTTCGTCCCAATAGACCGGATACCGCAGCAAGGCCCCGGCGATCAGCTGGTCGAGCGTCAGCGTGCGCTGGCGCCGCGCCAGGTTGGCGGTCGCCCCCGCCCGGTCGGTGGTCAGGCCCCAGCCGGCATAGAACGGCTCGCCGAACGTCGTGACGGGCTTGCCGCGCAGCAGGGCGTCGAACCCGGTCAGGCTGGTCAGGGTGAAAATCTCGTCCGCCGCATCGATGCAGCTGATGACCGAGACATCGGTTTCCACGTGGTCCGCGATGGCAAGGGCAGCCTCGCGATGCAGCGCGCCCTTGCGGTTACCGGACCAGACGTCGGGATGCGGCTTGTACACGATGAAACCGTCAGAATGCGCCTCGCGCGTCGCCCGCAGCAGGTCCAGGTTGGTGCTGATACCGGGGCAGCCCAACCGGATGGAGGCATCGTCCTCGACCTGGCCAGGCACCAGGATGATCGTCCGGTCCTGTTCGCTCCAGGCGGGCTGCTCGCGGCGCTCCATGTTGTACTTCGTGATGCCGTGGCTGGTAATCAGGGCGCGCAGCCGTGCTGCTTCGTCCAGTTCCGCCGCGCCGAACTCGCCCTCGTTCAGAATGGTTTCGAGCCGGGAAGGGCGCTGGGGATCGAAATAGATGCCCAGCTCGTCGAAAACCAGCGACAGCGGCGGTATCAAGTCCGAACCCAGGCCGACCGATCGTATGAAGCCGTCCTCCATCCGCAGCAGGCGTGCGCCCCCCTGCTGCGCGACAGCCGCGATGTCGCCGGGAATATCCGGTCCCCAGCGAACGACCCGGTCCTCTCTGCCGGGCGATGCGGCGGCCAGCGATGCGGCGTCGCTGGCGAAGGCGACCGTTCCCGGCATCGAGCCCATCAGCGGCTTCAGATTGGCCTGCTTCCACTTGCGCATGCCGACGCCGATCATCCGACCGCGCCCGCTATCTCCGTGCAGCCGCGCTTCGACCGATTTCTGCCGGGTCAGC
>JAPYSD010000615.1 GCA_029936705.1 Croceicoccus sp.
TCTCCATGCTGCCGCACAGCATGACGCGGTCGTTCTCGGGGTCGAAGGTCTTGGGTCCGCTCACGCTTTCGAACAGCTTGCCGTTCTCGATCAGCTGGCCGATGCGGCCCGAGGTGCGGAACGGCTCACGCGTGACGGTGGGGACGTAATGGAACTGCAGCAGCGCCTCGTCCTGCACCAGCGGGTCGCCGGCCAGCTGCGATTCCAGCAGGTCGCGATAGGCAAGATCGCTGACCTTGCGCACCGAATGCACCAGCACGATTTCCGCGAACATCGAATAGACGTCGGGATCGCGCACCAGGCTCATGAACGGGGCCAGCCCGGTGCCGGTCGACAGCAGGAACAGGCGGCGGCCCGGGATCAGCGCATCGGTGACCAGCGTGCCGGTGGGCTTCTTGCCCAGGTACACCGGATCGCCGACCTTGATGTGCTGAAGCCGCGAGGTCAGCGGCCCGTCCTGGATCTTGACCGACAGGAACTCCAGCTCGTCCGAGTAGCTGGGGCTGGCGATCGAATAGGCACGCAGCAGCGGCTTGCCGTCGTTGGGCAGGCCGACCATCACGAATTCGCCCGAACGGAACCGGAAGCTGGCCGGACGCGAGATCGAGAAGCTGAACAGCCCGTCGTTCAGATGATGGACGCGCTTCACCGTTTCCACTTCGAGAGCGGCGGAGGGCGTGAAATCTTCGCGGGCAAGGGTCTGCTGGGTCAAGGCGTGGTCCATGTGCTGGGGCAGTGTCATGTTCGGCAAGGTCGAATTCGTGCGGCGCAATTGGTGGCAAGTGCATACGATTGCAACCGCCATCGGGGGCTGCTGGCCCTCATACAGCTAAAGGTTGGTAATGCAAGTCACTCGCAACAATGCTTTACAGTGTTGCTTTTGCCGATTTCACGCGTGAAAGCCAATGCAGGATATCTTTGACCCCCGCAAAATCAGCTTAGGGCCGGGCGCCTAGCGCTCGACCTGCGGGATCGAGCCCTTGCGGCGGCGGAACAGTCTGCCGCGCTCGCTGTAGAGGATCAGCAACAGCCCCGCCAGCGAGAGGCAGAACAGCGACATGCCCAGCGGGCGCGCCGTGCCGTCATAGGCGCTGCCCACGAACGCGCCCAGCACCGCGCCGCCGCCCACCCGCATCGCGGTCTGCAGCGAGCTGGCGGACCCTGCGAAATGCTGGAACGGCTGGAGAGCGATCGAACTGAAATTGGCGCCAAGAAAGCCGATCAGCGCCAGGTTCACCGTCATGATCGGGGCGAACAGCCAGAACGCATCGGGGTGATAGGTCGCCGCCGCCCATTGCAGTCCGCCGGTTACCACGAACACCAGCAGCGCGGTGTGGCTCACCCGCCGGGCGCCATGCGTCTCGACGATGCGCGAATTGACGAAATTGCTGCCCGCCATGAACAGCGCCATGCCGCCGAAGACATAGGCAAACTTCTCGCCCAGGCCGAAATGCACCGCGACCAGCTGTTCGGAACAGTTGATGTAGCCATACAGCCCCCCGAACACGAGCGTCGCGCCCAGCACATAGCCGACCGCATCGCGGTTGGTGACGATCAGCCGGAAATTGCGCGCCACCCGCTTCACGTCCAGCGGCTGGCGGTCTTCCGGGTTCATCGTTTCGGCCAGCCGCAGATAGACCCAGCAGAACATGATGATGCCCATGGTGAACATCACGCCGAAGATCGACCGCCAGTCGGCCACCAGCAGGATCGTCTGCCCGATCGTGGGCGCCAGCACCGGCACGACCATGAACACCGTCGCGATCATGGACACGATGCGCGCCATGGCATCGCCCTCGTACTTGTCGCGCACGATGGCATTGGCGATCACCGCACCCGCCGAAGCGACCATGCCGTTGGCGAAGCGGAACGCGATCATCGCGGGAAAGCTGGTGATGATCATGCACAGGAAGTCGAACAGGCAATAGACCGCGATCCCACACAATAGCACGCGCCGCCGTCCGAACCGGTCCGCCAGGAAGCCGAAGATCAGCGATCCCACGCCCATGCCGATCAGATAGCTGCCC
>JAPYSD010000064.1 GCA_029936705.1 Croceicoccus sp.
GCGTATAGCTGCCCGATCCGCCGATCAGCTTTTCCAGCATCGCGACCATCGCGCCCGCATCGGCATAATCCAGCCAGATCACCTTGATCTCGCTTCCCGCGGCGGCGCGATTGTCCAACTCGCGCGCCATGGCGGCAAGCCGGGTGATCGTGGACTGCTCGCCCCGCAGCAGCAGCGAGTTCGAGCTGTCGACCGCGACCACGCTGGCCAGCGTAGAGGCACCGCCCTGCCCCTGCGGGATCAGTTCGCTCAGCGCCTGAGCAATCTCGCGCGCGCCGGCATGGTCCAGCGCGATCAGCTCGGTCGAGCTGTTGTCGGTGTCGATCTGCTGCAGCAGCGCGCGGATCCGGCGCAGGTTGTCGGCATAATCAACGATTACCAGCGAATTGCCCGCGCGATTGGCGGTGATCGATCCTTCGGGGCTGATCAGCGGCTTGAGCGTGTTGACCGCCTGCTCCGCCTCCACCGCGCCAAGCCGGACCACGTCGGTGACCATCTGGTTGCCCGGCGCGCCCTGGCTGCCGACGCGGCTGGGCTGCGAGGCGGCATTGGCGGCAGGCTGGATGCGGAACGCCCCGTCGGAGGTCGGCACCGCGACCAGCCCGTTGGCGCGCAGTGTGGACAGGAACACCTCGAAATATTCGCTGCGGGTAAGGGGACGGTCGGACACGACCGAGATCTTCTGGTTCACCCGCCCGTCGACGATGAAGGTCCGCCCCGTCACCTGCGCCGCGTCCGCGACGAAGGTGCGCACGTCGGCATCGCGCATGTTCAGCACATATTGCGCATGCGCCGGGGTGGCGCTGGCGCAGATCGCGACGGTGGACACAAGGGCGGCGGCAAGCGCCTGGTTATAACTACGCATTAGGGGGCTACCGTTATATTGACCGGAACCTCGCGCCCGTCGCGGCGGACGGTGAGGCTGACCTGGGAACCGGGCGAGAACGCACCGGAAAGCTGCGCCGCCTGCGCGGGCGAGGTGATGCGCTGTCCGCCCAGCGCCACGACGACATCGCCGTCGCGCAGTCCGGCGGCGCGAAACACGCTGCCATCGCCTGTGGGCACGACATTCAGCCCGGCAAAGGCACCGCCCTGCTGCGCGGGTGCAAAGGATACGCCGCTGGAAAGCTCGGACGCGGAAATGCGCCCGCGCGCGGAGGTTGGCGTGACCGGCGCGGCTGTCGGCGCCTGTTCGGGCCGCGCGGACGGCTGGATCGACGGCGCGGGCTGCGACTGGTCGAGATAGAGCAGTTCACGCGATCCCCCGCGGCTGAGCACGATATGGTCGAACTCCAGCGCGCTGAGCGTGACGCCGGGGGACACTTCCTCGCCAATGCGATAGATCGCCTGTTCGCCGTCATTGTTCGCGATGATTGCGGTGCCCGCCCCGGTCGCGGCATTATAGCGGATGCCATAGACGGTCAGCGGCAGGTCGGTGATCGTTTCCACCGGTCCGGTGTCCGCCACCGCGACCGGCGCGTTGCGGTTGAACGGGTCGAAGCCGGTCATCAGCGCGGTGCGGGCGCTGTCCGACATGACGCGGACGCTGGCGGGGCGCCAGTCACCCAGCGGCGATACGGGCGTGACGACCATCCAGAACAGGCGCACGGCGGCGATGACGATACCGGCGGCAAGCAGCCACCACAGCACATCATGCAGGCTCCACCCCCGCAGGCGGGGACCGCCTAGACCCAAGCGACCGAATCGCAAGCTTTTCATCCCACCCGTTCAAAATGAGGCACCCTAGCCCTATGAGCGATGCGCCCTTTGCACAAGCGCCGCAAGGGGCCGTCCCCATGCCGCTGCCCGCACCCGCGCCCGAGCCGGGGACAAGCGCCGCCCTGCCCTGGCGTTCATATGCTCCGTCACCGCAAGTGACGCCAATGTCGCACTTGTTTGACAAATTCGTGTCAACGCGGGCGATGGTATGAAATTGCAGGCGCGAAATGCGGTGGGCGCGGTCCGTTCCAGCCTCGCCAAAGCGGAATCATGCGGCTATGGCCCGCTCCCATGTCCCAAGCAGATGCCAATGCGCCAGGCGAAACACCCGTGCCGGGCGGCAGCGATGCGGCGCGGCAGATGGACCTGCGGATCGCGCTGTTCAGCGGCAATTACAATTACGTGCGCGACGGTGCGAACCAGGCGCTGAACCGGCTGGTGGACTACCTGCTGCGCCAGGGCTGCGAGGTGCGCGCCTATGCGCCCAAGGTGGCCAATCCAGCATTCGAACCGACCGGCGAGCTTGTCGGCGTGCCCGCCCTGCCAATCCCGGGGCGCAGCGAATATCGCTTTCCGCTCGCGCTATCGCCGCGGGTCAAGCGCAACCTGGGCCGGTTCGCGCCGCATATCGTGCATGTTTCCAGCCCCGACATCGCCGCCCACGCGGCAGTGCGCTGGGCCCGCGCGCGCGGCATCCCGGTGCTGGGATCGGTGCACACCCGGTTCGAGACCTATCCACGCTATTACAACCTGGGGTTCATAGAGCCCGCGATGGTGGCGGGCCTGCGCCGTTTCTATAATAGCTGCGACGCGCTGGTCGCCCCGTCGGAATCCATGGTCGACCTGCTCAGGCAACAGGGCATGAACGACGACGTCTCGCTCTGGACGCGGGGCGTGGACCGCACGATCTTCGTGCCGCAGGCGCGCGACATGGCGTGGCGGCGATCGATCGGGATCGGCGAGGACGAACGCGTCATTGGTTTCCTGGGCCGGCTGGTCATGGAAAAGGGGCTGGACGTCTTCACCGACACCTGCGCCGAATTGACCCGCCGGGGCGTCGCGCACCGGGTGATCGTGATCGGCCAGGGACCAGCGCGCGAATGGTTCGAGGACCGGCTGAAGGGCGCGGTCTTCGTCGGCCACCAGACTGGGCCAGAGCTTGGCCGCGCGGTCGCTTCGATGGACATGCTGTTCAACCCCTCGGTGACCGAGACCTTCGGCAATGTCACGCTAGAGGCGATGGCCTGCGCGCTGCCGGTCGTCGCCGCGATCGCGACAGGCAGCGAGAGCCTGGTCGAGGACGGCGTATCGGGCAAGCTCGTGACGCCGGGCGACATCACCGGCTTTGCCGATGCGCTGCAGGCGTATTGCTCCGATCCGGCGCTTGCCGAACGCCACGGCAAGGCGGGCGAGGTCCGGGCCGAGGATTATGGCTGGGACCGGATAAACTCGGCCGTGCTGTCGACCTATCGCCGACTGCTGGCCGATAAGACCTGAGCAAGCGTCAGGCGATATAGCCGCGCGCCAGCGCCTTGCGCGAATAGGCGAGCAGCGACAGCAGGATGATCCAGATCACCGCGTTCACCGCCCAATATCCAGGACCGCCAAGGCCGGCAGGCATCGGCTTGATCGCCGCGTAGATCGTGGTGACGAGCAGCCCGGCGATGGACACAAGGAAGCCCGCGATCGCCCAGCGCGACCGCGCCAGCAACAGGATCGAACCCGCCACCGATCCCCAGACGCCCAGCGCCCAGAACGCGGTATGCCAGGCGGGAAAGCTGGTGAAATAGGCGCGCTCCGCGGCCGAGAAATTGCCCATCAGCGCCTCGGCATCAAGCTGCGTCATCGTGTAGTCGAACGCGCCATAGGCATTCCAGACCAGGCTTAGCGCCGCGATTACCCAGAAGCTTGCCGGTACTTTTACCGCTCTGCTGGCCATTGCCGTCTCCCTCCCGCCATGCCCCCGGGCCGTTAGCTATACCGCAGATAAACGGAATGCCAAGGGCGGCGGCTATCGCTCGAAGCCAGCGCCCGCGATTAGAGACGCTCGATCCGCCCTGCCGCTTCGTCGAGGATGGCGGCGATCCGGAGCGCGGTTTCATCGGTGAAACCCTCGGCCTGCGCGCGGTTGCGCGTGGCGGTCAGCAGATTGGCGACGGCGCGGCGTATCGGCGGACTTACGCGCGGCGGTTCGCGGTTCATGGCCCGAAGGCGTTCGAGGATTCGCGTGACCTTTTCCGTCTGGCGGGCGAGCAAAGCCTTGCCCGAATCGGTTAGGGCGAAGGACTTCTTGGCGCTGTCGCCCTGTCCGGTTTCTGCGATCAGACCTTCGTATTTCAGCATCGCCAGCGTCGGGTAGACCGTGCCCGGGCTGGGCGCATAATTACCGCCGGTCAGTTCCTCGACCGCCTTGATCAATTCGTAGCCGTGGCGTTCCTGCTGCCCGATCAGTTCGAGCAGGACCAGCCGCAGTTGCCCCTGGCCAAACACCCGCCTGCCGCGGCGCCTGCCGGGGTAATCTCCGTCCAGTCCGCCGATGCCGGGACCGCGGCCCATCCGGCTGCCGCGTCCGCGCGGAGCGGGGTCGCCGAAGTCATCGCCGAAACCCTTGCCCCAGGGGCCGGGGCCGACCGGTCCATCATCGCTGTGGCTGCGGTGCGCGCCCCGTCCGTTTGCTCGTTGCACAGTGACATGCCTCCGACTGCATTGCCTTTAAGATATATCGTAGATGCATCAGAGCAAGCATGGGTGAAAAATATCGGCATTGCTCCTATCTCTGCCGCGATGGACGATCTTTTTGCCGACGACGCCGCGGTGCAGAACCCGAACGACGAAGCCAGCGACGACTCCCCGCTGGCCGACCGGCTGCGCCCGGCCAACCTGGGTGAAATCATCGGACAGGAGCACCTGACCGGTCCCGAAGGCGCGATCGGCCGCATGGTGGCGGCGGGGCGGCTGACCAGCATGATCCTGTGGGGACCGCCCGGCACCGGCAAGACCAGCATCGCGCGCCTGCTGGCCGATAGCGTGGGCATGCGCTTCGCCGCGGTCAGCGCAGTTTTCTCCGGCGTGGCCGATCTGAAGAAGGCCTTTGCCGAGGCCGAGACGATGCAGAAGGCAGGCAAGCGCACGCTGCTTTTCGTGGACGAGATTCACCGCTTCAACCGCGCGCAGCAGGACGGTTTCCTGCCTTTCGTCGAGCGCGGCACCGTCACGCTGGTCGGCGCGACCACCGAAAATCCCAGTTTTGCCCTCAATGCGGCATTGTTGAGCCGCGCGCAGGTCCTGTTCCTGCACCGTCTTGACGCGGAAGCGCTGACGAAACTGCTCGACCGGGCAGAGGCGTTGACGGGCCGCGCCCTCCCCCTCGACGCCGATGCGCGCGCTGCCTTGGTGGCCAGCGCCGATGGCGACGGCCGCTTCCTCCTCAACCAGGCCGAGACGCTGTATGCCGCGCGGATCGACACGCCGCTTGGCCCCGCCGCGCTGGGCCAGTTCCTGCAGCGGCGCGTCGCCGTCTATGACAAGGACCGCGACGGGCATTACAACCTGATCAGCGCGCTGCACAAAAGCCTGCGCGGATCGGATCCGCAGGCTTCGCTCTATTACCTCGCGCGGATGCTGACGGCGGGCGAGGAACCGCTTTACGTGCTGCGCCGGCTGGTCCGGTTCGCCAGCGAGGATATCGGCCTCGCCGATCCGCAGGCGCTGGTGCAGTGCCTGGCCGCGAAGGACGCCTATGACTTTCTCGGCAGTCCGGAAGGCGAGCTCGCCATCGTGCAGGCCTGCCTCTATTGCGCGACCGCGCCCAAGTCGAATGCGGCCTACAAGGCGCAGAAAGCCTCATTCAAGAGCGCGCGCGAGACGGGCAGCCTGATGCCGCCCCCGAACATCCTGAACGCGCCGACCAAGCTGATGAAGGACGTGGGTTACGGCAAGGACTACGCCTACGACCACGACGCCGATGGCGGCTTTTCGGGCGCGAACTACTGGCCCGAGGAGATGGCGCCGCAGGACTATTACAAGCCCGTCGCGCGCGGTTTCGAACGGCAGGTCATCGAACGGATGGAATGGTGGGCGAAGAAGCGCGCCGAAAAGCAGGGGTAGTGCCGCGGTTTCGCCATTTCCTGGCAATAGACTGGTCGGGCGCCGTAACCGAACGTCCCGGTGGCATCGCCATGGCGCTGGCCCATGCGGATGGCGGCCCGCCGGTGCTGGTCGACCCGGGTAGGGGCTGGTCGCGCGAAGACGTGCTGGCGATCCTGCGTGACGAATTGCCCGATGACACGCTGGTGGGCGTCGACCTTGGCATATCGCTGCCGTTTGCCGATTGCGGCGCGTTCTTTCCCGGGTGGGAGGACAGCCCGCCCGATGCCAGGTCGCTATGGGCCATGATCGACCGCATCTGCGCCGACGATCCGCATTTGTCCGCCAGCAGCTTCGTCGACCATCCCGAGCTTAGCGCGTTCTATCGCCGCCACAACGGGCGCGAGGGGGCGAGCTTTCATGCACCCGGCGCGGCGCACAAGCGCGGCCGGTTCCGCGTGACGGAGGAGCGTCAGGCCGCGCTCGGCTGTTCGCCCTATTCGAACTTCAACCTGGTCGGCGCGGCGCAGGTGGGCAAATCCAGCCTGACCGGCATGCGCGTGCTGCACCGGCTGGACGGGCGCATTCCCGTCTGGCCCATCGATCCGCTTCCCGCCACGGGCAGCGTCATCGCCGAGATCTATACCGCCATTCCCGCCATCGCCGCGGGACGCCGGGCGGGCACGTCGAAGATCCGCAGCCACGAGGAACTGGCCGAGGCGCTGGCCGCGCTGGGCAGTCCCGCGCCAGAAGGCAGCGGCGTGATCGACGATCACAGCGCCGACGCGCTGCTGTCCGCCGCGTGGCTGCGCATCGCCGCACGGGACGACGCCCTGTGGAACCCGCCCGGCCTTGCCGCCGTCGCCCATACCGAGGGCTGGACCTTCGGCGCGCCTTGACGCAAAGAGCGCTTCGCTTACCAGCGGCGATTCTATAAAGGCATCGCCACACGCCGGCTTAGCTCAGTTGGTAGAGCACCTGATTTGTAATCAGGGGGCCACGGGTTCGAATCCTGTAGCCGGCACCATAATACCCTTCGTCCTGGCTACGATTCGGGGGCAAAAGCCCCTGCGCTCTTGACCTCGCGTCCTGCTCGCCGCAGCCATGTGTGCAACTGCGAAATCGCACCGGGATCATCGTTTCCGCATGAGTATCATCGAAGCCATTCTCGTCGGCCTGCTCCAGGGCCTGACCGAGTTTTTGCCGATTTCCTCCAGCGCGCATCTGCGGCTGGCCGGTCCGTTCCTGGCATCGGGCGATCCGGGCGCGGCCTTTACCGCCGTCATCCAGATCGGGACGGAGGCTGCCGTGCTGCTCTATTTCCGCAAGGATATCTGGCGCATCGCCGACGCGTGGATCCGGCAGCTTCTGCCTGCAGCGGAAAACCGCGACCCGGCGGACGTGCGGATGGGCTGGCTGATCATCGTCGGCACGCTGCCGATCGCGATCCTGGGCGTGCTGTTCAAGGACGCGATCGAGACCAACCTGCGCAACATGTACATCACCGCGACCATGCTGATCGTGTTCGGCCTGCTGCTGGGCCTGGCCGACCGGCTGGGCCGGCGCGTGCGTCCGCTGGAGCAGCTGACGTGGCGCGACGGCCTGATCTTCGGCTTTGCGCAGGCGATGGCGCTGATCCCCGGCGTGTCGCGGTCGGGCGGCACGATCACTGCGGGCCTTGCCATGGGCTACACGCGCGAGGCGGCGGCGCGCTATTCGTTCCTGCTGGCGATCCCGGCGGTCCTCGCCTCGGGCTTCTACCAGCTCTACAACTACTGGGGCGATTTCTCGAGCAACATGGCGGCGCCCACCATCGTCGCCACGCTGGTCGCCTTCGTGTCGGGCTACCTGGTGATCATGGCCTTCCTCAAGCTGGTCAGCACGCGCAGCTACATGGTCTTCGTGGTCTACCGCGTCATCCTGGGCAGCGCGATCCTGGTCTGCCTGGCCGCGGGCGTGATCCAGCCGTTCTGACGGCGCCCTACAGCCCCCAGCTCAACCCCGCCCAGATCGTGCGCGGCGCGCCCAGGTCGATCGAGCCGCCCGAATTGCGGGTCACGATGGTCTCGTCCAGCAGGTTCTCGCCGCGCAGCACGACCGAAAGCCGTCCTGCCACGCGCACGCTGGCATAGGCGTCCAGCGTGGTCGCGGCGGGCAGCGGCTCGCTCTCGCGGTCGTCCTCGAACTGCTTGCCGACATGGCGCAGCGTCGCGGACAGGCGCGCATCATCGACCGGCTGCCACCAGGCGGTGGCACTGGCCGCCAGCCGCGGCGTCTGCGCCGGGCGGAAACCGTCGAGGTCGGCAGCCTCGCCCGCGCCGTCGACCACCGCATCGGTATAGGTCAGCGATCCCGCCAGCCCGAACCGGCCCAGGTCGACATCGGCATCCGCCTCGATCCCCTGAGCGTCGATGGCGGGCAGGTTGCGGCGCTGGCGCAGGTTCTCGGCCAGGGTGACATTGGCGATGGCGCCGTCGATGCGGTTGTCGAACGCGGTCAGCGACAAGCGAACGCCCGGCATGGGCGTGAGGTCGAGTCCGGCCTCGAACCCCAGCAGTTCCTCGTTCTTCAGCCCCGCGTTCGCCTGCGTCACGACCGGGAAGACCACGAAGGGTCGGTAAAGCTCGTTCAGCGTGGGCAGGCGAATGCCGCGATAGGCCGCCGCGCGCAGGGCCAGAGCCTCGCCGGCATGGAACAGCGCCCCGCCGCGCCAGGTGACGGTCCAGTCGGTCCGATCATCGAAACTGTCGTCGATCGTCACGGCGCCTGCAGCATCGACCGCGCGGTAATAGCCGCCCGTGATCGCGGTCCGGTCCGCGCGCACCCCGCCCGTCAGGACCAAGGCGCCCAGCGTCCAGTCATCCTCTGCGAACAGGCCGATGTCCTCGTTCGCTCCGCCCGCGCGGCGGCGCTCGGTAATGGCGCCGCTGAACGCGCTGATCGCATTTTCTATCATCGTGCCCGATGCGCGGCGGTAATCCGCGCCGAGGCGAAGCTGGTGCCCCGCCGTCTCGGGCGGGCGCAGTTCCAGCTTGCCGCCGACACCGGTCGAGGGCGTGTTGTACTGGTCCAGCACCGGGGTGAAGCGCGAGGAGCTGATCACCACATTGCTGAAATTGCGCACCTGCAGATAGGCAAGCGCATCGACGGACCAGTCGCCGCGGTGCACCAGCCGCAGCGATGCGTCCTGCCCCTCGCTGCTGCTGTCCGCGCCTCGGAAGCGCAGGGTGCGATCGTCGCGCCACACCAGCATGCGGGCCTGCACCTCGGTCTGCGCGTCGACCGGCGCGACCCCGCGCACCCCGACCGACCAGTTGTCATAGGCCGCCCGCGCACTGGCATCGACGCGCTGGTCCCGGGGCGTGGTCCAAAAGCCCTGCCCCCGGTCCCACCGTCCCGACACCACGGCAAATCCCGATCCCAATTGCGGCGCAAGGGTCGCGCTCAATTCCGTTTCGCCGCGGTCATCGACCAGCGCGCGGCCGGATACCGGGCCAAGCGTCGCGGCATTCGCCGTTTCCAGCTCGATCGTGCCGGTCAGCGCCCCTGCCCCGAACGGGCCGGATCCGCCGCCACGGGTCACGGTGATGCTTTCCAGGCGCTCGGGCACGATGGCGTTGAAGGGGATGTAGCCGAAGAACGGGTCCGCCATCGGCACCCCGTCCAGCAGCACCAGCGCCCGGCTGGTCGCGTTGCCCCCCAGCGAGCGCAGCGTCGCGCCCTGCGCGCTGGGGTTGGACGAGCGGCTGTCGGAGCGGCGATATTGCTGGAAGCCCGCGACGCCCAGCAGCACGTCCTCGATCCGGCCCGAGGACGCGGTCAGGATCTGTTCGCGCGGAATTTCGCGCACGGCATAGGCAGGCATGCCGGGCGTGTCGCCCAGCCCCTCGCCCGTCACCACGATGGGGTCGGGGGTCTCGCCTTCGTCTTCGGCGTCCTGCGCCAGCGCGGCACCGGGGGAGATGATGATGGCCGCACCCGCCATCAATCGGGCAAGCCAGCGACGGCGCCCTGCATTTTGTTGGAGACCCATAGGCGCGGCTTCGTAACGGCTTGGCCCGCGAACGCAATGCCTCGTCTGGTCGGCGCGGGCCGGCCCGCCTCAGAACTCTCCCGCGATCCCGGCGCGGACGGCGGTATTGCTGCCCCCGCCATAGCTGGCGCCTGCCGTCAGCGCGAAGGGCGTGTCGCTGGCGATGCGGTGCATCAGCCCTGCCGAAACGCCCATCTCGCCGCGGAACAGCGCGACATTGCTGGCATAGCTGGTCCGCCCCGCCTCGCTGGGGAAATGCGGATTGGCCAGCGCCGCGGTGGTCGCGATGCCCTGCCGCATTTCCTTGCGGTCCATCGACGCGATGTCGAACAGCTGGTCGACCTGCCCCTGAAGCTGCGCGAACTGTTCCTCGGTCCCGGCGGCGATCGCCTGCACCGACATGCCGAGCGATGCCACCTGCTGCGCACCGGCCAGCGCATTGCCGCGCCCGAAAGTGCCATTCTCGTCCACCGTGACGGCATAGATCGGGCCGCTCTGCGCCGCGGTCGAGGATGCCATGTCGCCCATTTTCACCGACGAACCGGCGCCCCCCAGCACCAGCTGGTTGCTCGCCGTGGTCTTTGCGCCATAGCCTACCGCCGTGGCATAGGCATGGCTCGCTAATGCCTCGCCGCCGACGGCGGTGGCGCCAAGTGCGGTGGCGGTGGCGATGAAGCCATTCGCGGTTGAGCGGTCGCCCGACGCCGTCGCGCGATATCCGATCGCGCTGGCATAGATGCTGCTTGCTGCGGCGCGCGAACCGACGGCCACGGACCGGTCGCCCGAGGCCAGGGACTGCGCCCCGATTGCGCCCGAAAGACTACCGCTTGCCTGCGCCTCGAAGCCGGTGGCGTTGGAATATGTGCCTGTCGCCGCGCTGCGATATCCAGCCGCGGCCGATCCCTTGCCCTGTGCCAGCGCACCGCGCCCGATGGCAGCGGCATATTCGCCGCTGGCCATACTCGCAGAGCCCAGCGCCAGCGCCGAACTGCCGTCGGCCACGGAATCCGTTCCCAGCGCCGCAGCTCCTATGCCGGCAGCCTTCGCCGCCGAACCCAGCGCCAGCGCGCCCGTGCCGCCGCCGGCATCGCTGCCCGTGCCGATCGCGATGCCCGAGGCTGCGGATGCATTCGCCAGCGAGCCCAGCGCGATGGCATCGTCGCCCGATGCCGCCGGCTGTCCGCCGCTGCTGTTTACCGCCAGGTAGGGG
>JAPYSD010000065.1 GCA_029936705.1 Croceicoccus sp.
TCGCGGATGCAGTCGTCGGTCGCGGCCGCGCGGCGCTGCGGGCAGCCGTCGCCAGCCGGTTCGCGTCGCCGCCGTCAACGAACCCGCCGCGCCCAAGGCGTTGAGCGCGGGCGAACGCGCCGACATCGCCCGCCGCCTTGCGCCCGAACCAGCGCCCAGGAGCGCGAGCCAGTTCGCCGAAAGCTTCGATTTCGGCGGCGTCGTTGCCGAAGCGGGAGCGAAGCGTCCCTGATGGCTACGCTGCCGCTCTTTCCCTCGGTCAATCTTCCCGATCTGCGGGGAGCGGCGGCGCGCGTCCAGAACGCGGCTGCCGCGCCCGCATATGTGCCCGGCGACCATGGCAGCGCGCCTCCGCCGCCCGCGCGCCGGTATAATCTTCGGACCGAGACGCTGAGGGTGGCGAAGCAGCGCGCCATCGTGATCGCCTTCATCTTTGCTGCCGCGACCGCGGTGCTGGTGCTGCGCGTCGGCATGCTGGGCCTGTTCGAGGCGGACACCGCCCATGCGAACGGCAGCAGCCTGCTGGTGCCCGACCGGGGCGAGATCACCGACCGCAACGGCATCCCGCTGGCCCGCGATTTCAAGAGCTATGCGCTCTGGTTTAATCCCAAGGCGATGGAAGGCGGCGAGCCGCTGACCCGTCCCGCGGGCGAGATCGCGGCCGAGCTGGTCAAAATCTTTCCCGACATGGACCAGGCGGACCTGACCCGCCGGCTCGCCAGCGGCAAGGGGCAGTACCTGCGCCGCCGCATCCTGCCCGAGCAGGCGAATCGCGTGCACGCCATCGGCGAGCCCGCGCTGAACCCGCCCGCCGAACCCAGCCGCTATTATCCTGAGGGTACGCTGGCCGCCCACGTGCTGGGCTATGTCGGCGCGGACGGGGCCGGACATGTCGGCATGGAGGAAGTGTTCGACAAGCAGCTGACCGATCCCGCCACGCGCGGCGCCCCGGTCGAGCTGGCGATCGATGCCCGGGTGCAGGCCGCGCTCGAGGACGAGCTTTACCGCGTGATGGGCCTGGCGCAGGCAAAGGGCGCGGGCGGCATCGTGATGGATGTCGACACCGGCGAGGTGGTCGCGCTCGCTTCGCTGCCGACTTTCGATCCCAACCATATCGACGAACGCGGCATGGAGCTGATGTTCAACCGCGTGACCAACCAGGTCTACGAACTCGGTTCGACGTTCAAGCCGCTGACCGTCGCGGCCGCGCTCGATGCAGGCACGGTCAGCAATCTTGCCCGCCGCTGGCCGACCGGCGCTCCGCTGCGCGTGGGCCGCTTCTCGATCGGCGACAGCCACAAGATCGGCAACTCGCTGAACGTGCCCGAGATCCTGATGCATTCGTCGAACATCGGCACCGCGCAGATCGCGGACGAGCTGGGCTCGGTGCGCATGAAGGCCAAGATGGAAGAGCTGGGTTTCAACGAGAGGCCCCATATCGAACTGCCCGCTCGCGGGTTCCCGATCTGGCGGTCGGGCGAATGGCCGCGCCTGACCACGATGACGGTCGGCTTCGGCCACGGCATCGCGGTGACGCCGCTGCACCTGGCCAGCGCCTATGCCGCCATGGTCAACGGCGGGATCTGGCGCCCGGCCACGCTCAAGAAACTGGCGCCGGGCGACGTGCCCAAGGGCCGCCGCGTCTTCAAGGAAGCCACCAGCGCGCGCATGCGCCAGATGCTGCGCCTGATCGTGACCGACGGCACGGGCCGCAAGGCCGAGGCTCCCGGTTTCCGCATCGGCGGCAAGACGGGCAGCGCCGAGAAGCCGGGTGCGGGCGGCTACAAGCGGACCGCGCTGATCACCACCTTTGCCAGCGCGTTCCCGATGGACAACCCGCGCTATGTCGTCATCGCCATGATGGACGAGCCGCAGGGGACTGCCGCGACTTCCTATCAGCGGACGGCGGCATGGAACTCCGCGATGGTGGTCGGAAATGTCGTGCCGCGCATCGGCCCCATGCTGGGCGTGTATCCCGACGACAGCCGCGACATCGACCTGACGGACCTGCGTCCGCTGATCGGGAAGGAGTCGCACTGATGCGCCTTGCGGCCATTCTCGAACGGGCGGGGCTGGATGCCGGCGGCGCGGGCGATGCCGCCGTGACCGGTTTCGCCATCGACCACCGCAAGGTCGCCCCCGGCACCGTCTTCGGCGCGTTCCAGGGCGCCAGCGTCAATGGCGAGGATTTCATTCCCGCCGCTGTCGAAAGCGGCGCGGTCGCCGTCGTCGCGCGGCCCGAGGCGAGGGTCGAGGGCGCGCTGCATGTCGCGGACCCGATGCCCCGCCGCGCGTTCGCGCGCATGGCGGCTAAGTTCTTCGTGCCCGTCCCCGCCACCATCGCCGCGGTCACCGGCACCAACGGCAAGACCTCCACGGTCGAGATGACGCGCCAGATCTGGCGCATGTGCGGCTATTCCGCGGCCAGCATCGGTACGCTGGGCGTCACCACGCCTGACGAGAGCGTGTCGACCGGCCTGACCACGCCCGACATCGTCACCTTCCTGTCGAACATGACCGGCCTGGCGCGCGAGGGCGTGACGCATGTCGCCTACGAGGCGTCGAGCCACGGCCTTTCGCAGTTCCGGAACGAAGGGCTGACCGTCGCGGCGGGGGCGTTCACCAATCTGTCGCGCGATCACCTCGACTATCACGAAACGATGGAAGATTATTTCGCCGCCAAGATGCGCCTGTTCGGCGAAGTCGTCGCCGATGGCGGAAAGGCGGTGATCTGGGCCGACGATCCGCACAGCGATGCGGCGATCGAATGCGCCGCCACGCGCGGGCTGTCGATCCTGGCGGTGGGCAACCGGGCGGACCAAAACGGCATCCGCCTGTCCGGCAGGCACCCGACCGAGCTGGGCCAGGAACTGGCGGTCAGCTACGCAGGCACGGATTACAAGGTTAGGTTGCCGCTGATCGGTGCGTACCAGGCCGCCAATGCGCTGATGGCCGCCGGGCTGGTGATCGCCACCGCCGATGCGTCGGGACCTGCAGCCGCGCAGGTGTTCGATACCATGTCGCGGCTGCAGCCCGTTCGCGGACGGCTCGAACGCGCGGCGCTGAACCGGGCGGGCGCTCCCGCCTATGTCGATTACGCCCACACGCCCGAGGCGCTGGAAGCAGCGATCGCCGCGCTGCGCCCGCATGTCGCGGCAAGCGGCCGCCTGATCGTCGTGTTCGGCGCGGGCGGCGACCGCGACGCGGGCAAGCGCGGCCCGATGGGCGCGGTCGTGGCGCGCGACGCCGACATCGCGATCGTTACCGACGACAATCCGCGCGGCGAGGATCCCGCGCATATCCGCGCCGCCGTCATGGCGGGCGCGCAAGGCGGATCGAATATCACCGAGATCGCAGGACGGCGCGAGGCAATCGCCGCCGCGATCAGCCAGGCGGGCAAGGGCGACATCGTCCTGATCGCCGGCAAGGGCCACGAACAAGGCCAGGTTTATGGGCGCGGCGAAGCCACACGCGTCCACCCTTTCGACGATGTCACCGTAGCAAGAGAGTGCGCAGCATGAGTGGAGCTCACATGAAATCCGTCCTCAAGACCGCCGCCCTGAAGAGTCCGGTCCAGAAGAGCCCGGCGATCAAGGCCATTCGCCCGGTGCCGGACGCGACAAGGATCGCGATCATCGAGGATAGCGACGCGGGCGGAGAGCGCCCGCTGTGGCGCGCCCATACGCTGGCGATGGCGACGGACGGCACGGTGCACGGCGATTTCGCGGCCAGCCACGTCGCCTTCACGCCGGGTGAGGTCCAGCGCGGTTCGCTCTATGTCGCGCAGGGCGAGGTGGACGCGATGGCGGCGCTGCAGAACGGCGCGGCGGGATGCCTCTCGGTCCACAAGCTGCGCGGTCCGCACGTGCTGGTCGACGACATTCACCTGGCGCTGGCCCGCATCGCCCGCGCATCGCGCAATCGTTCGCGCGCGACGATGACCGCGCTGGCGGGGTTCGCCGCGGATTCGGTGATCGACGTCGTGCTGCACGACGCGCTCGACCGCGCGAGCCGCGGCATGGCATGGAGCGCCGATGCCGAGCTTGGCATGGCGGCATCGCTCTGCACGCTGGCGGCGGACCGCAATCACGCGATCTTCGCGCTCGACAATGTCGACGATGCCCGCGCACTGCGCCCGCACCTGTTCGTGTCCGGCCCCACGCTGGACCACGCCACCGGCGAGGGTATCGCCGCGACGCTGCAGCATGGCGGTGCGGCCGTGCTGCCTGCCGACAGCTGCGATTTCGCCGCCTGGCGCGCCGCCGCGCTGGATGCAGGGGCGCAGGTCTATGGCTATGGCCGCAAGCCCAGCGCCGACATCCGCCTGGTCGACACGGTCAGGCTGGACGACGGCAGCACGCTGGTCACCGCCGACATGATGGGCCGCGCCATGTGCTGGTCGCTGGCCGAGGGCCTGTTCGAGGAAAGCGACGCGCTGGAATCGCTGGCGATCATGGGCGCGATGCGCGCCGCCGGGGCGTCGCTGGGCGCTGCCGCGCTGGCGCTGTGCGGACACGTGGAAGAGGATGAAGCCCCGCTCGCCGTGGCGGTCTGAACGGACAGCCGTGCCGATACCGGCATATCCAGCCATCGTTCAGGTGGGGAAAGGCTGAGGGGGACGCTTCACATGGCCGTTGGCATCGCTCATTGCCTAGGGCTGCGTGGCCGCGAAATCAAAGCGGCGTCCAAGGAGCGCGAATGCTGTACCTGATCGCCCAGTGGCTCGATTTCGAAGGGCTGGCCAATCTTGTCCGATACCAGAGCTTTCGGGCAGGCGCCTGCCTGCTGACGGCGCTGGCGATCGGCCTGCTGATCGGCCCGCGCTTCATCGACCTGCTGCGCGTGCGGCAGGGCAAGGGCCAGCCGATCCGGCTGGACGGTCCGCAGACCCACCTCGCCAAGCGCGGCACGCCCACCATGGGCGGGCTGCTGATCATGGCCTCGGTCTCGGTCTCGATGCTGCTGTGGATGGACCTTGGCAACGCCGCAGTGTGGGCCTGTATCGCGGTCACGCTGGGCTTCGGGCTGATCGGTTTCCTCGACGATTATGACAAGGTCCGCAAGGCAAGCCACCGGGGCGTGCCGGGCAAGGTGCGGCTGGCGGGCGAATTCCTGATCGCGGGCATCGCCGCCTGGCTGGTGGTGGGCGAAACGACGCTCTACCTGCCCTTCGTCAGCTTCGGCATACCGCTGGGGCCGTTCTATTACGTGTTCGCCGCCTTCGTCATCGTGGGCGCGGGCAATGCCGTGAACCTGACCGACGGGCTCGACGGGCTTGCCATCATGCCGGTCATCATCGCCAGCGGCACCTTTGCCATCATCGCCTATCTGGTCGGCCGCATCGATTATGCCGGCTACCTCGGCATTCCCTATGTCGAGAGCGCGGGCGAGCTGTCGATCCTGTGCGCGGCGATCATCGGCGCCGGGCTGGCGTTCCTGTGGTTCAACGCGCCCCCTGCCGCCGTGTTCATGGGCGATACCGGGTCGCTGGCGCTTGGCGGGGCGCTGGGCACCATCGCGGTCGCCGCCCATCACGAGGTCGTGCTGGCCATCGTCGGCGGGCTGTTCGTGCTCGAGGCGGTGTCGGTCATCGTGCAGGTGTTCTGGTTCAAGCGTACCGGCAAGCGGGTGTTCCGCATGGCCCCGATCCACCACCATTTCGAACAGAAGGGCTGGGCCGAATCCACCGTGGTCGTGCGCTTCTGGATCGTGGCGATCGTGCTGGCCGTGATCGGCCTTGCGACACTGAAGGTGCGATGACGCAGGACGCCGCCCCCTCTGCCTCGGGCATATTGCCGCCCAGCGTGTTCGCGGGGCGCAACTATGCCGTCCTGGGGCTGGCCCGCACCGGCATGGCGTCGATCCGCGCGCTTTGCGATGCGGGTGCGCGCGTATTGGCCTGGGACCGCGATCCCGAAGCGCGCCGCCTTGCCGAACAGCTGGTGGGCGATTGCCGCGGCATGCTGCAGGTGGGCGAGATCGACCGCTACTCGGTCGCCGGGTATGACGGCATCGTCGTATCCCCCGGCGTCCCGCTGAACCGCCATCCGATTATGGAGATCGCGCGCGCCACCGGCGTCGCCATCATAGGCGACATCGAACTGTTCGCGCAGGCCCGGCCCGAACTGCCCCCGCACAGGGTGGCGGGCATCACCGGTACCAATGGCAAGTCCACCACCTGCGCGCTGCTGCATCACTTGCTGAAGGGCGCGGGCTATTCGACCCGGCTGGGCGGCAATATCGGCATACCCGTCCTCTCGACCGAGGCGCTGGAACCCAATGCCAAGGGGCCGGCGATCTACGTGTTCGAACTGTCGAGCTACCAGATCGACATCACCAGCAGCCTCTCGTGCGAGGCGGCGGCGATCCTGAACGTCTCGCCCGACCACCTCGACCGCTATGACGGCAGCTTCGAGGCCTATACCGAGAGCAAGGTGCGCCTGTTCGGCATGCAGGACGCGCGCGCGATGGCATTGGTCGACCGTGCCAGCCTGCGCCTTCCGGCGGTGGCGCGGGCGATGTCGCATCGCTCGCCCATCGTGATCGAGGACGTGTCGCTTCCCGGCAGGCCGGAGGACTGGCCCTCGCTGCAGGGGCCGCACAACCGCGGCAATGCCGCCGCGGCAGTCGCCATCGCGCGCCGCTTCGGGGTCGAGGAAGCGGATATCGAGGCCGGCCTCAAGAGCTTTCGCGGCCTGCCGCACCGGATGGAACGCGTGGCCGATATCGCGGGCGTCGCCTTCGTCAACGATTCCAAGGCCACCAACCCGGCTTCCACCGCGCCTGCGCTGGCCGCGTTCCCGCCCGAGGACGGGCGCAAGCGCATCCACTGGATCGTCGGCGGCCTGCCCAAGGGCGACACGCTGGGCGAGTGCGAGGCCATGCTGGACCATGTCGCTGCCGCCTATACGATCGGGGAAGCGGGGCCGATGTTCACGGCGCTGCTGGAAGGCCGCGTGCCCGTCCAGCGCTCGGAAATGATGGGCGAGGCCGTGCGCGCCGCCGCTGCCGCCGCAAAGCCCGGCGACGTGGTGCTGCTGTCGCCCGCCTGCGCCAGCTTCGACCAGTTCCGCGATTACGAAAAGCGGGGCGAGGCGTTCGCCAGCCTCGTCGCCATGCTGGCCAATGGCGGCTCGCCAGAGGAAGGGCAGTCATGAACGTCGCACCCCATTTCGAGCGCGGCGCCGACGGCGTCCACATCGTCGCCCGCTCCCCGCGCCGCCGCAAGGGCCGCGTCCACGACCTGACCGTCTGGTGGCGCGAGATCGACCGCGTCATCCTGTTCCTGGTGCTGACCCTGATGGGGATCGGCATCATCGGCGTGGCGGCGGGGTCGGCGGCCAGCGCGCATCGCCTTTCGACCGCGGCCAAGACGCTCGACGACATGATGTTCTTCAAGCAGCACCTGGCGTGGCTGGTGATGGGGCTGGCGGTGATGTTCGGCTCGTCCATGCTCTCGCGCGAGAATGCGCGGCGGGGGGCAATCCTGCTGGCCTGCGCGATGTTCGCCCTGCTGATCGTCACGCCTTTCGTGGGGCACGAGATCAACGGCGCGCGGCGCTGGATCAATGTCGGTGCCTCGTTCCAGCCGTCGGAATTCTACAAGCCTGCCTATACGCTGCTGCTGGCGTGGATCCTGTCGTGGCGGGTGCGCGATCCGCAGATCCCGGTGATCGGGCTGGCATTCGGCGTGCTGCTGGCCTCGGTCGCGTTGCTGATGCTGCAGCCCGATTTCGGCACCGCGATGCTGCTGGCGGGCGTGTGCCTGGTGCTGGTGATCACCGCGGGACTGCCGGTGCAGCGCATCGGCATGGCGATGGGGCTGATCATGACCATCGTGATCGCCGCCTATTTCTTCTACGACAACGCGCGCCACCGCATCGACGCGTTCCTCGGCGGAAGCGAGGCCTATAGCCAGGTCGACCTGGCCCGCCGCACCATGCTGTCGGGCGGCTGGTTCGGGCAGGGCCTGTGGATGGGCTCGCGCAAGAACTCGCTGCCCGAGGCGCATACCGACTATATCCTGTCCGTGATCGGCGAGGAATTCGGCCTTCTGGCGGTCAGCACCATCGCGCTGCTCTATTGCGCATTGGTGGTGCGCGTGCTGTGGCGGCTCAAGGACGAGGAGGACCTGTTCACGATTCTCGCGGGAACGGGCCTCGCCTCGCTGCTGGGCGGGCAGGCGTTCATCAATATCGCGGTGAACCTGCAGCTGTTCCCCTCGAAGGGCATGACCCTTCCGCTGATCAGCTATGGCGGCTCGTCCATGATCGCATTGTGCCTGACCGTCGGCCTGATGCTGGCGGTGACGCGGCGCAATCCGTTCCTGACGCGCGACGGCCTGCCCGTCGGCCATGGAGGTATGAGACGATGACGAAGCAGGCCGCGCCGCGCGCGACCCGCCATTACATCCTGGCGGCCGGGGGTACCGGCGGCCACATGATTCCCGCCTTCGCGCTGGCGAGCGAGCTGATCGCGCGCGGGCACAAGGTCGCGCTGGTCACCGACACGCGGGGCGAGGCGATTCCCGGCAAGCCGACCGGCATGGATGCCTTCGTGCTGCCCGCTGGCCGCATGGACGGCGGCATCCTGGGCAAGCTGCGCGGGCTTAACGCGATCCGCAAGGGCCGCCGCATGGCGCTGCGCCTGATCCGCGAGATGGAGCCCGCCTGCGTCGTCGGGTTCGGCGGCTATCCCGCCATGCCGACGCTGCTGGCCGCGCGGGCGGCGGGCGTGCCCTTCGTCATACACGAACAGAACGCGGTGCTGGGGCGGGTGAACCGCTATCTCGCGGGCAGCGCGGCGGCGGTCGCGACCGCCTATGAACGGATCGACCGCATGCCCGCCAAGGCGGCGGACAAGATCCACCTGATCGGCAACCCGGTGCGCGAGGAAGTGCTGGCGCTGCGCGACCAGGCGTTTCCCCCGTTCCTCAAGGGCGGATTGCTGCGCGTGCTGGTGACGGGCGGCAGCCAGGGGGCCCGCATCCTCAGCCGCGTGGTGCCCGCGGGCTTCGCCGCCCTGCCGGAAGACATGCGCCACCGCCTGCAGGTGACGCAGCAATGCCGGCCCGAGGATATCGAGGCGGTCCGCGCTTCGTATGCCGAAAGCGGGATCCCCGCCGAGCTTGGCACCTATTTCGAGGACATGGCCCAGCGCCTGGCCGACGCGCATCTGTTCGTGGGCCGCGCGGGCGCATCGACCATCGCGGAACTGACGGCGGTCGGCCGCCCGGCGATACTGATCCCGCTGGCCATCGCGATGGACGACCACCAGACCGCCAACGCCCGCGAAATGGCCGAGGCGGGCGGCGCGCGCGCCATTGCCGAACCGGCCTTCACGCCCGATGCGCTGGCCGAGCAGATGCTGGCCATGGCGGCAGAGCCGGAGACCCTGGCGAATGCTGCGCACCGTTCGTGGATCTGCGGCCGCCCCGATGCGGCGCGCGACCTGGCCGACCTGGTCGAGGGTTTCGGCGGCACGCCGATGATGGACGTGATCAAGGTCGGCAAGTCTGCCCCGGCCAAGGCATCGGCCGCAGCCGCCCCGGCGGCGAGCCGGGTCGCGGAGGACGCGAAGTGAACGCGGCCTCGCCCGATCCGCTGCTTGAGATCGGCACGATCCACTTCGCCGGGATCGGCGGCATCGGCATGTCCGGCATTGCCGAGGTGATGCACAACCTCGGCTACAAGGTGCAGGGCAGCGACATGCGGACAAGCGCCGTAGTGGAAAGCCTGCGCGCCAAGGGCATCCCCGTCGTCATCGGGCAAAAGGCCGAGAACGTCGAAGGCGTGGCGGTGCTTGTCATTTCTACCGCGGTAAAGCGCAGCAACCCCGAAGTCGTGGCCGCACTGGAAGCACGCATCCCCGTCGTGCGCCGCGCCGAGATGCTGGCCGAACTGATGCGGCTGAAGCGCACGGTCGCGGTCGCCGGGACGCACGGCAAGACTACCACGACATCGATGGTCGCCGCGCTGCTGGACGCGGGCGGGGTGGACCCGACCGTGATCAACGGCGGGATCATCGAAAGCTATGGCTCCAACGCCCGCGTGGGCGAGAGCGACTGGATGGTCGTGGAAGCGGACGAGAGCGACGGCAGCTTCCTGCGCCTCGACGGCACGATCGCGGTCGTGACCAATATCGATCCCGAGCATCTCGACCATTACGGCAGCTTCGAAGCGGTAAAGGACGCCTTCGTCGAATTCGTCGAGAATGTGCCGTTCTACGGCGCGGCGGTGCTGTGCCTCGACCACCCGGAGGTGCAGGCGATCCTGCCCAAGATCCGCGACCGGCGCACCGTCACCTATGGCTTTTCGGCCCAGGCCGACGTGCGGGCAGAGAACGTGACGCCGGTGCTGGGCGGCAACCGTTTCGACGCGGTGCTGCGCCAGCGCGACGGCAGCCTGGCGCGCATCGACGGGATCGAACTGCCGATGCCGGGGCGCCACAACGTGCTGAACGCGCTGGCCGCCGTGGCCGTCGCGGTCGAGCTGAACTGCGCGTCCGAAACCATCCGCGACGGCTTTGCCCGCTTTGGCGGAGTGCGGCGGCGTTTCACCAAGGTGGGCGAGATCGCGTTCGCCGGGGCGGATCCCGCCGTGGTGATCGACGATTACGGCCACCACCCGGTCGAAATCCGCGCGGTCCTTTCCGCCGCCCGCGAGGGGGCGCGCAACCGTGTCATCGCGGTGGCGCAGCCGCATCGCTACTCGCGCCTCCACGACCACATGGAAGAGTTCCAGAGCGCGTTCAACGATGCCGATATCGTCTATGTCACCCCCGTCTATGCAGCCGGCGAACAGCCGATCGAGGGGGCGAGCGCCGAAGCACTTGTCGCTGGCCTGAAGGAACGCGGCCACCGCCACACCGGCATCGTGGAGGATGCCGACGCGCTGGCGGCAACGCTCGCCCCGGTGCTGGAGCCGGGCGATGTCGTGGTCTGCCTGGGTGCGGGCGACATCACGCGCTGGGCCGCCGACCTGGCGGATGAAGTCGGCAAGCGGCGGGAGCACGCGGGCTGATGGCCAGCAATCCGGACATGCAG